>JBCCOJ010000031.1:0-20771 GCA_039025415.1 Bacteroidota bacterium
ATTTTATTGCTTTTTTGGATATTGATTAAACTAAAAAAGCGCTAGAATTTATTTTATGCTGTAATAAATTTGACGAGCATGGTTTCATGTTAAATCATTTTTTCACCTTAAAGGCACTCATCTTCGGGAAATAGGCAACTTCATCCAACTCTTCTTCAATTCTAAGCAATTGATTGTATTTTGCCATTCTATCACTACGTGATGCTGAACCTGTCTTTATCTGACCGGTATTTAATGCCACGGCCAAATCAGCTATTGTATTATCTTCGGTTTCACCAGAACGATGGGACATAACACAGGTATATCCAGCATTATGAGCCATATTCACGGCAGATATAGTTTCAGTTAAGGTTCCTATTTGATTTACTTTTATCAAAATCGAGTTTCCTATGTTGTTTTCAATACCTCTTGACAAACGTTCTACATTGGTTACAAATAAATCATCGCCTACCAACTGGACGTTGTCACCAATTTTCTCTGTTAAATAGGCCCAACCTTCCCAGTCGTTTTCATCCATTCCATCTTCAATTGAAATTATTGGGTATTTTTGAGCAAGGTCAGCCAAATAGTCTGCTTGTTCTTTACTCGTTCTAACCACTCCACTACTCCCTTCAAATTTTGTATAATCGTAAGCACCGTCCACATAAAATTCAGCGGCAGCACAATCTAGGGCAATCATTACATCATCTCCCAGATTATAACCTGCATTTTCAACGGCTTTCTTAATTGTATCCAAGGCGTCTTCTGTACCTCCTTCTAAATTTGGTGCAAACCCACCTTCATCACCTACTGCAGTACTGAGATTTCTGTCGTGCAATACCTTTTTCAAATTATGAAATATCTCAGTTCCCATTTGCATGGCATGGGTAAAATTCTTGGCCTTAACGGGCATTACCATAAATTCCTGAAATGCTATAGGTGCATCACTATGTGAACCTCCATTAATTATGTTCATCATTGGTACTGGCAGGGTATTGGCAGAAACTCCCCCTACATATCGATAGAGTGGCATACCTAATTCATTCGCTGCCGCTTTTGCTACTGCAAGCGAAACACCCAAAATTGCATTGGCCCCTAATTTGGATTTATTTGGCGTTCCATCTAAATCTATCATCATTTTATCTATCCTGTTTTGTTCGAAAACAGACTCACCTAAAAGCTCTTGGGAAATAACCGAATTCACATTATCAACTGCCTTTAAAACCCCTTTTCCCATATATGTATCTCCGCCGTCGCGTAATTCAACTGCCTCATGTTCACCTGTTGAGGCTCCTGAAGGTACTGCTGCTCTCCCCATGATACCGTTTTCAGTTACGACATCGACTTCTACGGTTGGATTACCTCTGGAATCTAGAATTTGTCTTGCGTGAATATTGATAATAATGCTCATTTTTGTTTTTATTTTAGTTGATTAATATTAAGCTGATTATACTAAGAAGTCTAATCTTGAGCTAGGTAAATTTACAAAATTAGACTACCAATTTAGAACGTCAAGGTTAGTTTTACGTTATATCTAAACGATAATGTTTGCGTAAATAAAAAAAGCCAAGAAAATTCTGATTTCCTTGACTTTTTTATAGGTATTTAATTTACGCTTTAGTTCTTGACGCTTTCAATGAATTTATCAAAAAGATAATTTGCGTCATTTGGCCCTGGACTTGCTTCTGGATGATATTGGACTGAGAAACAATTTTTATCGACCATTTTTATACCAGCCACCGTGTGGTCATTGAGATGAATATGTGTAATCTCAATATTCCCGTTCTTTTCTGTCTCTTCTCGGTTAATTGCGAAACCATGATTCTGGGAAGTGATTTCTCCCTTTCCTGTTATCAGATTTATTACTGGATGGTTGATTCCCCTATGACCATGATGCATTTTGTAAGTTGAAATACCATTGGCCAAGGCAATAACTTGGTGTCCTAGACAAATACCAAACAATGGCAGGTTCCTTTTAATGACTTCTTTGGCAAGATTTTGAGCTTCAATCAGTGGTTCTGGGTCACCTGGTCCATTAGATAAAAAATACCCGTCTGGCTTAAACGCCTCCAATTCTTCGAACTTGGAATCATATGGAAACACCTTTATGTAGATGTCACGATTGGCCATATTTCGTAAAATATTATTTTTTATACCTATATCTAGCGCCGCTACCTTGTAGGTTGCATTTTCATTTCCAAAATAATAGGGCTCTTTTGTAGAAACTTTTGAAGCTAATTCAAGACCTTCCATGTTGGGCACCTTAGCTAATTTTTGCTTTAAATTGTCTATATCATCAACTTCAGTTGAAATTACAGCGTTCATGGCGCCATTATCCCTTATATAACTTACCAATGCTCTGGTATCAACATCTGATATTGCCATTAAATCATTTCTTTCGAAAAAATTCTGTAATGGACCATCACCTCCCGGTCGTGAATATTCAAAGCTAAAATTCTTACAAATCAATCCTGCTATCTTAACGGTATCTGATTCATCCTCCAACTCTAAGGTTCCATAATTCCCAATGTGGGCATTGGTAGTAACCATAAGCTGACCAAAATAAGAGGGATCTGTGAATATTTCTTGATAACCCGTAGTTCCTGTATTGAAACAGACCTCCCCGAAGGCGGAGCCTTCCTTGCCTACTGCCTTTCCGTGAAAAATTGTACCATCGGCAAGTAAAACAATCGCTTTTTTTCTTTTCTGGTATGACATAATTAGTCGTTAGTCGTTAGTCGTTAGTCGTTAGTCGTTAGTCGTTAGCAAAAACATTAATTTTTGAATCGCTTGAATTTTCGATTTCGATTTCCCTCCTTCATTTCCTTTGGTCGATTTTGGCGGGTAAGCGACTTTGTAAAATTCAATAAAAAAAAGGATAACCTAAAATAGATTATCCTTTATATATTAAATGCTTATCAACATTTATTCTTCTTCGTTAGACGCTTTCGTGTCCTCAACAACTGGTGTTTCGGTTTGTTTCGCTTTTGAGCCTCCACCTCTTCGGCTTCTTCTCGTTTTCTTTTCTGGCTTGCCTGCCGTGTAGATTTCATTATAATCTACCAACTCAATCATTGCCATATCTGCGTTATCACCCAATCGATTACCTAATTTGATGATTCTGGTATATCCACCAGGACGGTCACCAACTTTTACAGCAATCTCCCTGAACAATTCAGAAACAGCTTGCTTTTGTCTCAATCTAGAAAATACAATTCGGCGATTATGAGTAGTATCGGTTTTTGATTTGGTAACCAAAGGCTCAACAAATTGCTTCAAGGCTTTTGCCTTAGCAACGGTGGTGTTTATTCTTTTATGCTCTATTAAAGAACAAGCCATGTTGGCCAACATTGATTTTCTGTGAGCCGTTTTACGACCTAAATGATTGAATTTTTTTCCGTGTCTCATGACATTTTGTTTTTATCATCATCTTGCTTCTACCCGCTTTGGGGAGCAAAATATGATGGGTTTAATAATTGTTGTAAAAAGAAACCACGAAAATTATATTATCCGTGGCATTGATATTTAATCCTTATCTAATTTGTATTTTGCTAAATCCATCCCGAAATTAAGGCCTTTAACATTAACCAACTCTTCAAGCTCAGTCAATGATTTTTTACCAAAATTTCTGAATTTCATCAAATCGTTTTTATTGAATGATACCAAATCACCTAAAGTATCAACTTCAGCAGCCTTTAAACAATTAAGTGCACGAACTGATAAATCCATATCCACTAATTTTGTTTTAAGCAATTGTCTCATGTGAAGCGATTCTTCATCATAAGTTTCAGTTTGAGCAATTTCATCAGCCTCCAAAGTAATTCGCTCATCAGAGAATAACATAAAGTGGTGAATTAGTATTTTGGCAGCTTCTGTCAACGCTTCCTTTGGATGAATCGACCCATCAGTCACAATTTCAAAAACCAATTTTTCATAATCGGTTTTCTGCTCAACACGGAAATTTTCTATACCGTATTTTACATTTTTTATTGGTGTATATATGGAATCTGTGAAAATTGTCCCGATAGGAGCTGAGGATTTTTTATTTTCTTCAGCAGGAACATAACCTCTACCTTTTTCAATGGTCAACTCCATATTGATGTTAACCTTGGGGTCTAAATTACAGATTACCAAGTCTTTATTCAATACTTGAAATCCAGAGATAAACTTCTGAAAGTCACCGGCAGTAATTTGTTCTTGACCAGATATTGAAATTGAAACAGATTCATTATCTACCTCATCAATCTGACGCTTAAAATTGACCTGCTTTAAGTTAAGAATCATTTCCGTTACATCCTCTACAACACCAGAGATGGTGGAAAACTCATGGTCAACCCCTTCAATCTTTACAGATGTGATAGCGAAACCTTCTAAAGAGGATAATAATACACGTCTTAATGCATTACCAACTGTTAGTCCATAACCCGGTTCAAGGGGCCTAAATTCAAATTTACCTTCGAACTCGGTAGAATCAATCATGATTACCTTGTCAGGCTTCTGGAAATTTAATATTGCCATTTTTCTTCGTTTTAATTGTTATTTAGTTGCGCGGTTCAAAGGCTTGAAGAGAACTAATGAACCCTTTGGCTAAATCCCAATAAGATTAGTTTATTATTTAGAGTATAATTCGACGATTAACTGTTCGTTAATGTTCTCAGGAATTTGAATTCTTTCTGGAACAGAAACATAAGTTCCTTGTTTGGTGTCGTTATTCCAAGTAATCCATTCGTAAACCTTACTTGAATTGGCCAGGGAATTTTGAATAGCTTCCAATGACTTGGACTTTTCTCGAACACCAACTACATCGCCAGCTTTTAATTGATAAGAGGGAATATTTACCACTTCACCGTTAACGGTAATATGTCTGTGGGAGACTAGCTGCCTTGCACCACTACGACTTGGTGATAAACCCATTCTATACGCAACATTATCCAATCGAGATTCACAAAGCTGAAGAAGAACCTCACCTGTAATTCCCTGTGCGGCAGTTGCTTTTTTAAAGATATTTCTGAATTGCTTTTCTAATATACCGTAAGTATACTTCGCTTTTTGCTTTTCCATCAACTGGATTGCATATTCAGACTTTTTTCCACGTCTACGGTTATTACCGTGTTGACCTGGAGGGTAATTTCTTTTTTCGAAGGCTTTATCATCTCCGAAAATAGCCTCGCCAAATTTTCGAGCTATTTTAGTTTTAGGACCAGTATATCTTGCCATTTTAAATTTATGTTTTGAGAGTGGTTATGAATTAAGGTCTTAATCTTATCCTTCGATAACCATAAACCCCTCGTTATACTTGTTGTTAACTTTTGAGTTTGCAAATGTACGTATAAAAACCAATATCAACTATATTAAACAGTTGATATTAATTATAATAAGTAGTACTATACACGACGCCTTTTTGGAGGGCGGCAACCGTTATGTGGCATTGGTGTGATATCCACGATTTCGGTAACTTCAATACCAGCATTGTGAATTGAACGAATAGCAGACTCCCTTCCATTACCAGGACCCTTAACGTACACCTTGATTTTTCTCAAACCAGCTTCTTTTGCAACTGCTGCAGCATCTTCAGCCGCTAGTTGTGCAGCGTAAGGTGTGTTCTTTTTTGAACCTCTGAAACCCATCTTTCCTGCTGAGGACCATGAGATGACTTCCCCCTTCTTATTGGTTAGGGAAATAATAATATTATTAAATGAGGCAGTAACGTGACCTTCACCAACTGCGTCAACAATAACTTTACGTTTTTTTGTACTTGACTTTGCCATAAATTTTAATTCTTAGTTCTTAGTTGATAGTCGCTAGAATCCTAAACCGTAATTTCAAACAGATTCCTTCCAACGTCTAATTACTAAAGAAACTCCCAATAGCTATCGGGATTATTATTATTTAGTTGCTTTCTTTTTATTCGCAACGGTTTTTCTTCTTCCTTTACGGGTTCTAGAGTTATTTTTTGTCCTTTGACCTCTCAACGGGAGACCAGCTCTATGCCTAATACCTCTGTAACAGCCAATATCCATTAATCGTTTAATGTTCAATTGCGTTTCAGACCTAAGCTCTCCTTCAATTGTATAAGACCCAACTGCATCACGTATCGCTCCGATTTGTTCATCAGTCCAATCTTGAACCTTAATGTCTTCGTCAACCTTGGCGGTCGCCAAGATTTCCTCAGCTCTACTTTTACCTACACCGTAGATATAAGTTAAAGAAATAACTCCTCTTTTTTGTTTTGGTATATCAACCCCTGCAATTCTTGCCATAATTATCCTTGTCTTTGTTTGAATCTAGGATTCTTTTTGTTAATGACGTAAAGTCTGCCTTTTCTACGAACTAATTTACAGTCCGCGCTTCTTTTTTTTACTGATGCTCTTACCTTCATGGTTTTAGTATCTATAAGTGATTCGAGCCTTAGTCAAATCATAAGGACTCATTTCTAATTTTACTTTATCTCCAGGTAACAATTTAATATAGTGCATACGCATTTTACCTGAAATATGTGCAGTCACAATGTGACCATTTTCTAATTCAACACGAAACATAGCATTTGATAATGCTTCAATAATTGATCCGTCTTGTTCTATTGCTGCTTGTTTTGCCATTATATTTTTAAGCTACTGCTTTTCTATTTTTTCCTGTTTTCATAAGGCCATCATAATGTTTATTCAACAAATATGAATTAACCTGCTGCATTGTATCTATTGCAACACCTACCATAATCAAAAGCGATGTCCCTCCAAAGAATAAGGCCCAACCACCTTGAACATTCATCAGCTTAACAATAATTGCGGGGAAAATCGCGATTAAAGCTAAGAATATCGAACCAGGCAGCGTTATCTGCGACATAATCTTATCTAAGTACTCTGAGGTTTCTGTTCCAGGTCTAATACCAGGTATAAAACCACCGCTTCTTTTTAAATCATCAGCCATTTTATTAGTCGGTACTGTAATGGCCGTATAGAAATAGGTAAAGATGATAATCAATAATGCGAAAACAACGTTATACCATAATCCAAAAATATCAGAGAACTGCGCTTGCATCCACTGCCCAACTTCACTACCACTACCAAATGATTTACCAATTAAACTAGGTACAAACATTATAGCCTGAGCAAAGATGATAGGCATTACACCAGACGCATTTAATTTTAATGGTAGAAACTGCCTTGAACCAAACACATTTTTCTCATAGCCTCCAGATGCCGTTCTTCTTGCATACTGTACAGCAATTTTACGTACTGCCATTACTAGCATCACTGATGCCAATATGATAACAAACCAAACTACCAATTCAATAAGAATCATCATCAAACCACCATTTCCTCCGCCATCTAATCGAGATGCAGCATTTTGGATGAAAGATTGTGGGAGTGTAGCAATAATACCCACCATGATTAAAAGTGAAATACCATTACCAATACCCTTATCTGTAATTTTCTCACCCAACCACATTGCGAAAATGGTACCGGTGACAAGAATGATTACAGAAGATATATAAAAACTTGGTCCTGTTCCCAACAAAAAGGCAGAAGACGGGATACCAAATGCTGGTTGCAAACTAGCCAAATACCCTGGCGCTTGAAACAAACAAATAATGATTGTTAACCAACGTGTAATCTGTGTAATTTTCTTTTGCCCACTAGCACCTTCTTTTTGTAACTTTTGCAAATATGGTATGGCGATACCCATTAACTGTACAACGATTGAAGCCGAGATGTAAGGCATGATACCAAGGGCGAAAACAGATGCGTTAGCAAAGGCTCCACCAGTAAAAGCGTTCAAAATACCTAATATTCCTTGGTCGGTCCCTTGCGCAAGACCTCCTAATTGGGTGGCATCAATACCCGGTAATACAACCTGGGCGCCAAATCGATACACTAAAAGAAGACCGAGCGTTAGAATTATTCTATCCTTTAACTCTGTAATCTTCCAAACGTTTTTTAAAGTATCTATAAATTTCATAGTAAAGGTAAACTGTTATAATGTTACTGCTTCGCCTCCTGCGGCTTCAATGGCTGCCTTCGCTGAAGCAGTAAATTTATGTGCAGTTACTTTTAACTTAGCTTTTAATTCTCCACGACCAAGTATCTTGACCATGTCATTTTTTCCTGCAAGACCTAAATCCAATAAGGTTTGAAAATCGACAGCATCTTTAACTTTCTTATCATCAACTAGTGATTGCAATGTGTCAATATTTACACCTTGATATTCCTTTCGGTTGATGTTAGTAAAACCAAACTTTGGAACACGTCTTTGAAGCGGCATTTGCCCACCTTCGAATCCTAATTTCTTAGAATATCCAGATCTAGATTTAGCACCCTTGTGTCCTCTAGTGGCAGTACCACCTTTTCCAGAACCCTGACCTCGTCCAACTCTTTTTCCTTGATTCTTAGTAGAACCTTCTGCTGGTTTTAAATTACTTAAATCCATTTTATATCTTGATTATGCTTCTTCAACAGAAACTAAATGTGAAACTTTACTAACCATCCCAAGAACACTTTTTGTTGCTTCATGCTCTTTAACTTGGCCTATCTTTTTTAAACCTAAAGCCTCTAAAGTACGCTTCTGGCTTTGAGTGCGATTAATTGCACTTCTAATTTTGGTAACCTTAATTTTCTTTGCCATTGGTTCTGTTTTAACCGTTAAACACTTTTTCTAAAGTGATACCTCTTTCCTTAGCTATTGATTCAGCACTTCTTAGTTGAAGCAATGCATCAAAAGTAGCCTTTACCACGTTATGCGGATTGGATGAACCTTGTGACTTTGAAAGTACATCATGCACACCAACCGCCTCAAGAACAGTTCTCACGGCACCACCGGCAATTACACCAGTACCAGGAGCAGCAGGAATAATATTCACTCTTGCTCCACCAAACTTACCTTTTTGTTCGTGAGGTAAAGTGCCTTTAATAAGTGGAATTCTAACTAAGTTTTTCTTAGCGTCTTCAACAGCTTTTGCAATTGCAGTAGCAACATCCTTTGATTTACCCAAACCATGTCCTACAACTCCTGCTTCGTCTCCAACAACTACAATAGCTGAAAATCCAAATGCACGGCCACCTTTGGTAACCTTAGTAACTCTTTGAACACCAACCAAACGGTCCTTTAAATCGATTCCACTTGGTTTTACTAGTTCTGCGTTTTTATATTTTTGATACATAATGTCTTAGAATTTAAGTCCGCCTTCTCTAGCGCCTTCAGCTAATGATTTTACTCTTCCGTGATATTGATAGCCACCTCTGTCAAAAGAAACGGTTTCTATTCCTGCCTTGACGGCCTTTTCAGCAACGGCTTTTCCAACTAAGGAGGCTATTTCTGATTTAGTCCCTTTTTCTGAAGCAAAAGCTTTATCTCTTGATGAAGCCGCAACCATGGTTTTTCCGGTTACGTCGTCTACTAATTGAGCATATATTTCTTTATTACTTCTAAAGACAGCTAAACGAGGTCTTGCTTCTGTACCAGAAACAACCTTACGTATTCTGCTTTTTATTCTTAATCTTCTTTCGTTTTTTGTCAATCCCATGATGATGTACAATTTTAACAGACGGTTCAAACTTCAAAAAACGTTTTTGAATGTTTTACCGTCAATAACGTTACGCTGACTTACCGGCTTTTCTTCTTAATATTTCACCAACAAACTTAATCCCTTTACCTTTATAAGGTTCAGGTTTTCTAAAACCTCGAATCTTAGCAGCAACCTGTCCTACTAACTGTTTATCGTGAGAGGTCAATTTAACTATTGGATTCTTACCTTTTTCAGTTACGGTTTCAATCTTCACTTCAGGTGCGATGTCCATTATAATATTATGGGAAAAACCTAAGGCTAAATCTAATTTTTGACCTTGATTTGAAGCCCTGTAACCTACTCCAACCAATTCAAGTTCTTTGGTCCATCCTTTTGATACACCTTCAATCATGTTATCCATTAAAGAACGGTACAAGCCATGCTTAGCTTTATGTTCCTTAGTATCTGCTGTGCGCGTAACCATGATGTTGGCATCTTCAACCTTAATTTCAACCGTGTCGAAATTTTGGGTCAATTCACCCAATTTACCCTTCACAGTAACAGTGTTTTCATTTACGCTTACTGTCACCCCTTCTGGGATGGCAACTGGATTGTTTCCTATTCTAGACATAATCTTTCTTCTTTTTTATTAGTAAACGTAACAAAGTACTTCTCCACCAACATTCTCTCTCTGCGCCTGTTTACCGGTCAATACACCGCGTGACGTAGAAACAATTGAAATGCCCAAACCATTTAGTATTCTTGGCATTTCATTAGCCCCTGCGTACCTGCGTAACCCTGGCTTACTTATCCTTTGGATTTTCTTGATCACAGACTCTTTAGTATCCTTGTTGTACTTTAAGGCAATTTTTATCTTACCTTGAGCGGTAGAGTCATCAAACTTGTAACTAAGAATGTATCCTTGATCGAACAAAATCTTAGTTATTTCTTTTTTTAAATTGGATGCAGGTATCTCAACAACTCTATGGTTGGCTTTTACTGCATTTCTGATTCTTGTTAAGTAATCAGCAATTGGATCTGTATTCATTTATAATTATTTGCGGATGTGGTTTTTATCTCTTTTAAAGGATAAACCTTCAACCAATTTATACAACTTAAATCTGCGATAAAAGGCCATTTACCAAGATGCCTTTTTAACACCTGGTATCAAACCTTTATTTGCCATTTCACGGAACATAACTCGCGAAATTCCAAAAGTTCTCATGTAACCCTTCGGTCTGCCTGTCAATTTACAACGGTTATGTTTACGAACAGGAGAGGCATCTTTAGGCAATTTCTGCAATGCTTCATAGTCTCCGGCTTCTTTTAAAGCCTTTCTCTTTTCAGCATATTTAGCGACTGTTTTTGCTCTCTTGACCTCACGGGCCTTCATTGATTCCTTGGCCATATATTAATTCTTTTGAAATGGAAGACCCATTTCAGTTAATAATGATTTTGCTTCTTTATCTGTTTCAGCGGTAGTTACAAATGTGATATCCATACCGTTAATTCTATTTATCTTGTCAATGTTCATTTCAGGAAAAATGATTTGCTCGGTAATACCAAGATTATAATTCCCCCTGCCATCGAAACCGGTAGCTTTGATTCCATTGAAATCCCTCACATTAGGTAAAGCGGTTGTAACCAAACGGTCAAGGAACTCAAACATACGCTCTCCCCTAAGGGTAACCATCGCACCAATAGGCATTCCCTTACGCAATTTAAAAGATGCAACATCTTTTTTTGACATGGTTGCTACTGCCTTTTGGCCGGTAATTGCCGTTAACTCATCTACAGCATAGTCGATTAACTTCTTATCAGCAACAGCAGCACCAACTCCCCTAGATAAAACGATTTTTGAAAGTTTTGGAACTTCCATTACGTTTTTATATCCGAATTCTTCTGTAAGAGCAGGAACAACCTTTTCCCTGTACTCTTGTTTTAATCTTGGAACGTAAGCCATAACTATATTACTTCATCTGATTTTTTGGAATATCTCACTTTCTTGTCACCTTCCATCCTGTAACCAATTCTTGTTGTTTCTCCTTTTGAGGTCAACAATGATAAATTGGAAATATGAAGAGACGCTTCCTTTTCAACAATACCACCTTGAGGGCTCTGAGCACTTGGCTTGGTATGTTTTTTTACCATATTGACTCCCTCAACAATAGCTCTGTCCTTATCCTTTAGGATTGACAATACCTTGCCCTCGCTTCCTTTATGATCACCAGCGATAACACGTACTGTATCTCCTGTTTTAATTTTAAATTTTTTCATTTTTTAATGTCATTAAAGCACCTCAGGTGCCAATGATACAATCTTCATAAATTGCTTATCCCGAAGCTCTCTCGCCACTGGACCGAAAACACGAGTACCTCTCATCTCCCCGGTTGGATTTAAAAGAACACAAGCATTATCATCAAATCTGATGTATGAACCGTCTGGTCGACGAACTTCCTTTCTTGTGCGAACAACAACTGCTGTTGAAACCGCTCCTTTTTTAATGTTTCCATTAGGAGTTGCATCTTTCACAGATACTACAATCTTATCACCAATAGAAGCATAACGCTTTTTGGTACCACCTAACACGCGTATTGTTAATACTTCTTTCGCTCCTGTATTATCGGCTACCTTGAGCCTTGATTCCTGCTGTACCATAATTACTTAGCTCTTTCTATGATTTCTACTAATCTCCAACATTTGGATTTACTTAAAGGTCTTGTTTCCATGATCTTTACCATATCACCAATATTGCAATCGTTTGTTTCGTCGTGGGCAACATACTTTTTAGTTTTCAGGACGAACTTTCCGTACATGGGATGCTTTACCTTCTTTGTTTCTGAAACCACTATGGACTTCATCATTTTATTACTGGTAACAACACCTATACGCTCTTTTCTTAAGTTTCTTTTTTCCATCTTTCAGCTAGAATACGGTTATTGTAATTCTCTTTTAGTTAGTTCTGTTGCAATTCTTGCTACCGAACGTCTAACGTTGCGTAACTGAATTGGATTCTCTAATGGGGACACTGCGTGAGCCATTTTCAAGTCTGAATAACTTTTTTTAGTCTCGACCAATTTCTCCTGTAATTCTGTTACAGATAGCTTTGCGATTTCTGCTTGTTTCATCTTATTATAAATTAATCAGCTTCGTAATCCCGAGCTACTGTAAACTTAGTTTTTACCGGTAGCTTTTGAGCCGCTAACCTAAGGGCCTCTTTTGCAACTTCAATGGGAACACCTCCAACTTCGAAAATTATTCGACCTGGTTTAACAACAGCTACCCAATACTCTACTGCACCCTTACCTTTACCCATACGAACCTCCAAAGGCTTTTTGGTAATTGGTTTATCTGGAAACACTTTGATCCAAAGTTGCCCTTCTCTCTTCATGTAACGTGTAGCAGCAATACGAGCAGCTTCAATTTGACGAGAAGTCAAAAAGTTAGAATCCAATGATTTTATACCATACATCCCGAAAGCCAATTTATGGCCACGACCTGTATTACCTTTCATACGTCCTTTCTGGACCTTACGAAACTTTGTTCTTTTAGGTTGTAACATTTTTGTATCTCTTTAAAATTACTTTCTACGACGCGTTTTATTTCCGCCGCGACCTCCGCCAGCTTTTCCACCTTGCTTTTTAGACAGGCCAACTAATGGAGAAAGTTCTCTTTTACCGTAAACTTCACCTTTCATAATCCAGACTTTCACACCCAATCTACCGTAAGTAGTATGGGCTTCAACTAAAGCATAATCGATATCTGCCCTGAAGGTAGATAATGGAATACGACCTTCTTTGTAATGTTCGTTTCGTGCCATTTCAGCACCATTCAAACGACCACTAATTTCAATCTTGATTCCCTCTGCATTCATTCTCATAGCAGCGGCAATAGCCATTTTGATAGCCCTTCTGTATGAAATACGATTCTCAATTTGACGCGCGACACTAGAAGCTACTAGAAAAGCGTCTAGTTCAGGTCTCTTGATTTCAAAGATGTTCAATTGAACCTCTTTTCCGGTAATTTTCTTGAGCTCTTCTTTTAACTTGTCCACTTCTTGCCCACCTTTACCAATGATGATACCAGGTCTTGCTGTAGTGATAGTAACGGTTACAAGTTTAAGAGTTCTTTCAATTATTACTCTCGATACACTAGCTTTTGATAGTCGAGCATGGATATATTTTCTGATTTTGTCATCCTCAGCCAACTTATCTCCGTAATCATTTCCACCGTACCAGTTGGATTCCCAACCTCTGATGATACCTAAACGATTTCCGATTGGATTTGTTTTTTGTCCCATATCTCTTCTTAAGCTTGTGTATTATTTTTTGATCCAATCACAACAGTAACGTGATTTGAACGTTTTCTTATTCTGTGCGCACGACCTTGCGGTGCAGGACGTAGTCTTTTCAACATTGAACCACCGTCAACCTTTATTTCCTGAACAAACAAATCGGCCTCTTCGATATCAGCATCCTCATTCTTTGCTTGCCAGTTTGAAATTGCAGAAAGCAATAACTTTTCTAAACGCCTGGACGCTTCTTTTTGGCTAAATCTCAATATTTGAAGTGCTTTTTCAGCCTCTTTACCTCTTACCAAATCAGCGACTAAACGCATCTTTCTTGGTGAGGTAGGACAGTTATTAAGCTTAGCAAACGCAATATATTTTTTACGCTCCTTGATGGCATCTGCCATTTCTCTTTTACGACTTCCCATAGCGCTTATTATTTTTTACCTTTATTTTTAGCACCAGCATGTCCCCTAAAAGATCGTGTTGGTGAAAACTCTCCTAATTTATGACCTACCATGTTCTCAGTAATATATACTGGTACAAATTGGCGACCGTTGTGAACTGCAATGGTCTGCCCAACAAAATCCGGTGAAATCATCGAAGCTCTAGACCAAGTTTTGATTACCGTCTTTTTGTTTGAAGCTACATTAGCTGCAACTTTCTTATCTAACTTATAATGGATGTAAGGTCCCTTTTTTAATGAACGTGCCATATTATTTCAATTATTTCTTTCTACGTTCTACTATATATTTATTACTCGCCTTGGTTCTAGAACGGGTTCTGTAACCTTTTGCTGGAATACCATTTCTTGACCTTGGGTGACCACCTGATGACTTACCTTCACCACCACCCATTGGATGATCAACTGGGTTCATAACCACAGGTCTAACCCTTGGCCTTCTTCCTAACCATCTTGTACGTCCTGCTTTTCCAGAAACGGTTAATTGATGGTCAGAATTAGAAACAACACCTACGGTTGCCATACATTCAGCAAGAATTAATCTGGTTTCACCAGAAGGCAACTTCACAGAGGCAAACTTACCATCTCTTGCCATAAGTTGTGCGAAAGCACCGGCACTTCTAGCTATTACCGCTCCCTGTCCAGGCCGTAATTCTATACAAGAAATTATTGTCCCGAATGGAATTTGGCTTAAAGGCATTGCATTCCCTATTTCTGGAGCCACGCCTTCCTTACCTGACACTACCGTCTGCCCTACCTGCAAACCATTTTGAGCTATGATGTAGCTTTTATCACCATCTTGATAATTCAATAGTGCGATAAATGCAGTTCTGTTTGGATCGTATTGGATTGATTTAACTTCAGCTGGAATTCCAGTTTTGCTTCTTTTAAAATCAATGATACGGTACCTTCTTTTGTGACCTCCACCTCTTTGGCGCATGGTCATTTTTCCTTGACTGTTTCTACCACCAGTTCTTTTTAACGGAGCAAGCAAACTCTTCTCCGGCTTATCAGTAGTTATGGAGTCAAACCCATTAACTACTCTAAATCGCTGAGCTGATGTGATTGGTTTTAATTTTCTTACTGACATTGTCTTAGTCTAAAATTTTAACTATATAAATCAATAGTATCACCTTCGGCCAACTGTACAATTGCTTTTTTAATAGCATTTGTTTTACCATGTTGAATACCCGTTTTCGTGTAACGGGTACTTCTATTTGGCCTAACATTCATTGTGCGAACCTTTTCAACAGAAACACCGTAAGCCGCTTCCACAGCTTTCTTGATTTCTACCTTATTCGCCTTTGTATTAACCTGAAACGTGAAACAATTATTTAATTCACTGTTCATCGTTGCCTTTTCGGTAATAATCGGTTTTATTAAGATACTCATGGTGCCTATTTACTTAAATTCGATTCAATTCCTTCCAAAGAACCCTCTAGAAGAACGATTTTATTTGCATTTAAAATTTTATAAGTGCTTAATTCTGAATTTGTTACAACCTCAGAACCCTTAAAATTACGTGATGACAAATATACATTATTATTTGACGCTCCCAACACAAACAAAGATTTTTTGTCCTGAATGTCAAGCGCTTTCAAAACAGCGGTGAAATTTTTGGTTTTTGGCGTTTCAAAATTCAAATCTTCAAGAACGACTATTGACTTTTCATTTGCCTTGATAGATAGGGCAGACTTTCGAGCCAAACGCTTAAGGTTTTTGTTCAATTTGAAACCGTAATTTCTTGGTCTTGGTCCAAACATTCGGCCACCACCTTTAAACACACCAGATTTAATACTCCCCGCTCTTGCAGTACCAGTACCTTTTTGCTTTTTGATTTTTCGGGTACTCCCAGAAATCTCAGCTCTTTCCTTGGCCTTATGTGTCCCTTGGCGTTGGTTAGCTAAATACTGTTTTACATCCAAATAAACAGCATGGTTATTTGGTTCTATTGCAAACACATCGTTAGAAAGCTCAGCTTGTCTACCAGTGTCTTTTCCGTTAATATCTAAAACTGCTACCTTCATTATTTCTCTATCGTTACATAAGCGTTTTTATGCCCAGGAACACAGCCCTTAACAACAAGTAAGTTCTTTTCTGGAACCACTTTGTAAACTCTTAAATTTGAAACATTAACTCTTTCGTTCCCCATTTGTCCAGCCATTTTCATTCCCTTGAAAACTCTCGCAGGATATGACGCCGCACCAATCGAACCAGGAGCTCTCAAACGGTTGTGTTGACCGTGGGTTGCTTGACCGACACCGCCAAAGCCATGTCGTTTTACAACACCTTGGAAACCCTTACCTTTAGAGGTTCCCGCCACATCAACAAATTCACCTTCTGTAAAGTGCTCAACTGTTATTGTGTCGCCTAATTTGTAATCTCCTTCAAATCCTTGGAACTCAACGACTTTTTTCTTAACAGAAGTACCAGCTTTCTTGGCATGGCCAATTTCAGCTTTAGTAGCACTTTTCTCTGTCTTGTCATCGAAACCAAGTTGAAGGGCACTGTACCCGTCAACCTCTTCGGTTCTGACTTGGGTAACGATACATGGCCCAGCTTCAATTACCGTACACGGAATGTTCTTACCGTTTTCGTCAAAGATGCTGGTCATACCGATTTTTCTTCCTATTAACCCAGACATAATTTATAATTAATTTATTGTTTACTACTTATTCAAAACTCAGGGCCGAAAAATACGTTTCAGCCCTGAATTGTATTTTTTACCGTTTTTCCCGCGACCGCATCGGTGGGACATGTTCACTTCCCACGAAAGTGGGAATGTTACTCTGTTTGACCCCGAATCTAGTTCGGGGTATATTCATCTAATCACTTTCACTTCGCTTTGCTCTTGAAAGTGAAGTTTCATTACACTTTGATTTCTACCTCAACTCCACTTGGTAATTCAAGTTTCATCAAAGCATCGATTGTTTTTGAAGACGAAGAGTAGATATCCAATAATCTCTTGTAAGAGCTTAATTGAAATTGCTCTCTTGACTTCTTGTTCACGTGAGGTGAACGCAAAACAGTGAAAATCTTCTTATGCGTTGGTAAAGGAATTGGTCCTGTTACAACCGCACCCGTGCTCTTTACCGTTTTTACAATCTTATCAGCAGACTTATCAACTAAATTATGATCGTAAGACTTTAATTTTATTCTAATTTTCTGACTCATTTTCTTTTAGTTTTAAGCTTCTACGCCTTTTGCTGCTTTAATGACCTCTTCTGAAATATTCTGTGGAGTTTCGGCGTAATGCGAAAATTCCATGGTTGATGTTGCACGACCTGATGAGAGTGTTCTCAAAGTGGTAACATAACCAAACATTTCAGATAATGGAACAGTTGCTTTTACCGTTTTAGCTCCAGCTCTATCTCCCATATCACTTACCTGACCTCTACGTCTGTTCAAGTCACCAACAATATCACCCATATTCTCCTCTGGCGTGATAACTTCCAATTTCATTATTGGTTCCATGATAACTGCTTTGGCAGCTTTGGCAGAATTCTTAAAGCCTATTTTGGCGGCAAGCTCAAAAGATAATTGGTCAGAATCAACATCGTGGTAAGAACCATCAGTTAAGGTAACCTTCATCGAATCCACTTCATATCCAGCTAATGGACCATTTACCATTGCCATTTGGAAGCCTTTTTCAACAGAAGGAATAAATTCCTTTGGAACATTTCCACCTTTAATTTGTGAAACAAACTGCAATCCTTCCTCACCTTCGTCCGCCGGCTCAAGAGTAAATACAATGTCTGCAAATTTACCACGACCACCAGATTGTTTCTTGTAAACTTCACGGTGCTCAGCTCTTTGGGTAATAGCTTCTTTATACTCAACCTGCGGTTGACCTTGATTCACTTCAACCTTGAACTCTCGCTTTAAACGATCAACAATAATATCCAAGTGCAACTCACCCATACCAGAAATTATGGTCTGTCCAGAGGCTTCGTCTGTTCTTGCGGTAAATGTCGGGTCTTCTTCAGATAGCTTGGCCAAGGCCATTCCCATCTTGTCTACATCTGCCTTAGTTTTCGGCTCAACCGCAATACCAATTACAGGATCTGGAAAATCCATTGATTCCAAAACTATTGGGTTCTTTTCATCAGAAAGGGTATCACCTGTTTTGATATCCTTAAAACCAACTGCCGCACCAATATCTCCTGCTTCGATAAAATCAATTGCATTTTGTTTATTAGAGTGCATTTGATAGATACGTGAGATACGTTCTTTTTTACCTGAACGATTGTTCAAGACATATGACCCAGCATCCAATCTACCTGAATATGCTCTAAAGAATGCCAATCGACCTACAAATGGGTCGGTAGCAATTTTAAATGCTAACGCTGCAAAAGGAGCTGTGACGTCTGGCTTTCTGACCTCTTCATTACCTGTATTTGGGTTTGTTCCCGCAATTCCTTCCTTATCAACCGGAGAAGGCAAATAACGACAAACAGCATCTAATAAGAACTGTACACCTTTATTCTTGAAAGCAGAACCACAAATCATTGGGATGATGGCCATATCCATTACCGCAGCACGAAGGGCAGCATGCACTTCTTCTTCGGTAATAGAATCTTCATCTTCCATGAATTTTTCCAAAAGATTCTCATCGTAAGTGGCTACCTCTTCAATTAGTAACGCACGGTACTTACGAGCTTCTTCTTTCAATTCGTCTGGGATTTCGATAACATCAAAGGTCGCACCTTGCGTTTCGTCGTGCCATACGATAGCTCTATTCTTAACTAAGTCAACGATACCTTTAAAATCTGCCTCATCACCAATATTTAGAACAATTGGTACAGCATTAGATTTCAACATATCCTTTACTTGCTGGCAAACACCCATAAAATTCGAACCTTGGCGATCCATTTTATTTACGAAGCCAATTCTAGGAACCTTATAGTTATCGGCAAGTCTCCAGTTAGTTTCAGATTGAGGTTCTACACCATCAACTGCACTAAACAAGAAAACAAGACCATCTAGAACGCGTAACGAACGATTTACTTCAACAGTAAAATCAACGTGTCCCGGCGTGTCTATTATATTAAAATTATAGTCTTTTGTTTCTGGAGTTGGCTCGGCATTTTCTAATGGAAATCTCCACGTACATGTGGTAGCAGCAGAAGTAATTGTTATCCCTCTTTCCTGCTCTTGCTCCATCCAGTCCATTGTGGCCGCTCCATCGTGTACTTCACCAATTTTGTGGGAGACACCCGTATAAAACAAAATACGTTCTGTTGTAGTTGTTTTACCCGCGTCAATATGGGCCGCAATACCTATATTCCTTGTAAATTTTAAATCTCTTTGTGCCATTTAATTAAAATCTAAAGTGTGAGAATGCTTTGTTTGCTTCTGCCATTTTGTGAGTGTCAACTCGCTTTTTTACCGCTGCACCTTCTTCTTTTGATGCGGCAATAATTTCTGCAGCAAGTTTCGCTGGCATAGATTTTTCGTTTCTTTTTCTGGCGTAGTTTATCAACCACTTCATAGCGGTTGAAACTTTACGGTCTGGACGAATTTGCATTGGGATTTGAAATGTCGCCCCTCCAACTCTTCGACTACGCACCTCTACGTGTGGCATCACATTGGAAAGTGCATCTTTC
This sequence comes from Bacteroidota bacterium, assembly GCA_039025415.1. Lineage (GTDB taxonomy): Bacteria > Bacteroidota > Bacteroidia > Flavobacteriales > Flavobacteriaceae > Psychroserpens. The sequence continues at coordinate 19,839 of JBCCOJ010000031.1, forward strand.
CAAAGTTCTAAAGCCGTCTTCTCTTCGTCTGTTTTTTTTGACTCTACAATATCAATTGCGTCGTAAAACACTTTAAATGCAACGGATTTTTTCCCGTCCCACATCATCATATTAACAAAACGCGTTACCAACTGGTCATTAAACCTTGGGTCTGGTAACAACGGTCTTTTTTTTGCTGCTCTTTTTCTCATGTCTTCTAATCTTGCTTTTAGCTTAAATTACTTCTTAGGGCGTTTTGCTCCGTATTTAGATCTACGTTGTGTTCTGCCTGCAACACCAGCGGTGTCTAAAGCGCCTCGAACAATGTGATATCTAACACCTGGCAAATCCTTTACCCTTCCACCTCTAACCAATACTATCGAGTGCTCTTGTAAATTGTGCCCCTCTCCACCAATGTATGCGTTTACTTCCTTACCGTTTGTCAAACGAACCCTTGCAACCTTCCTCATTGCTGAGTTAGGCTTTTTAGGTGTTGTTGTATAAACACGAGTACACACACCACGTCTTTGAGGACACGAATCTAAAGCAGCCGATTTACTCTTCTTGGTTATTTTGGCTCTTCCTTTTCGTACTAATTGTGAAATTGTTGGCATATATTTCTATATAATTTTATTCAACCCTCTCTTTTGAGGGCTGCAAAGGTAGAAATAAATATGAATTTTTCAAACGTTAAGAAATTAATTTTATCCCAGTCAAGTATTTATTTTTAAATGCCAATATTTTTCAGAGGAATTTTACGTTAGTTTGGGATAAGATTACAACCAATGTCCAAAGGTCTGAATTTAATTTATGCGCTTACCATTACTTTATTTTGGTCGATAACCGCATACTCCCAAAATATAAAATTGATTGCTTCTGGAGCCACAGAAAAAGAGACAAGGGTTATAGACTCCATAGGCTACAATTCTTCTTTCAAAGACTTTCAAGCCTTAC
>JBCCOJ010000032.1:0-19921 GCA_039025415.1 Bacteroidota bacterium
TGTCTTTTTATCTAATGAAATACATTTTGATGATAACCAACTTTCAGTTTATTCAGTAAAAATATCTGAATTATTACTTCGATGCGTTGTGGAAATTGAAGCAATTGCAAAAGAACTCTATAAAAAAAACGGTGGAGAAAATCCTGAAGGAAGAGATTTATATTTTGATACGGATTGCTTAAATCTTCTAGAGAAAAAGTGGATGTTAAGCAAAAAAGTTGTTATCACCTCATCAGTAAACTTTTATTTTCAACAAGAAGAAAATAAAGTTTTAACTCCTCTTAAAAGAGCGAATAAACGAGGAACAAGTTCGGCAGATTGGAAAAGGGCTTATCAAGCTGTAAAGCACAATAGAACTTTAAATCTGAAAAAAGGAAATTTTTCAAATAATTTCTCAGAATTATTCGACAATAGGGTTCATTCTTGGATTGGTACTAATTATAGTGGAAATCCCTACGTAAAAAACGAAGATTTTGAGAAGTGTATTTATCTAATTAAATGGACTAATCAATACAAAGAAAAATGGACAAAATTTAGTGATGAACATCAAAAGAATTTAAACGAAATAATTATTAATCATTCTAAAGTGAAGCAATATATTAATAATAACCTAATTGAAAACGGACAAATTAATAAAAAGGAGTATTCAAATATGATAAATACCGCAATGAACAAAGCATCAAAAAAGTTATCATACGATATGAACAAACCAACATCATTTGAAGCAATTTTAAATATGAATCAGCGAATTTATGCAACAGAAGATTCGGAAGAATTAAAGAAGTAACTTAGGCTAGTGGTAAAATAAATATAGAAATTATAGCTAAAACAAATTTATTTTAAAAGTAATAACAGACCTCAATCTTTTAAATTAAGATGAACATATCTAAGTTATTAACTAAAATCTTTATTTAATCAGAATGAAATATTTTAAATAATTTTAGACTTAGATGAAATGCAGAAAATGTTTTTTAATAATCCCTCTCAATCCTCCCCAACATAAGTCACTAAAATCTCAACCCGGCGGTCGAATTTCGGGTCACCACCTAAAGGAAATTTACGGCGCATACCTACGTACTTCATACGTCTTTTATCCACACCTTTTTTTGCGAGATAGTCGTAGATAAATTTTGCCCGAGCTAAAGAGAGGTTTCGCTTTTTGGTCTTGCGGTCAATGGCATCGCGGCTATTTTGGGTACAACAAACATGGCCTTGGATGGTAAAATAAATATGGTTTCGTTTAATCAAAGCTTCGGCCAATTCCTGTAAGGTTTCCTTTGATTCTGGTAGTAATTTGGCGTAACCGGTTTGAAAAAGGATATTATCCAATCTAAATTTATCGCCAGCCTTTAATTCCTCGTTTAAAACCTCCCGTACTTCCTGTTTTTTGTCGGCAAGTTCTTCTTTTGATTTACCCGGTCGGGGCGGGTCGTAGGGCTGAACCTCAATTTCCACCTTTCGGTTAAGCCCTCTGATTTTATGAATGTCATCTTCCTTGACCAATCGCAATAGTACCTTTCCCTTTCCATCCACATTACTGATGATGGATTCATCAAATTCATTGTTTGAGAATATAGTTTTTATGGCATCGGCACGATCTTGGGATAGTTTCAAGTTATAATCATCACTACCGCGATCATCGGTAAAACCATAAATGGATATTTTCTGGATATCAAGATTTTCAATTTCAGAGAGAAAAAGCAATAATCTGCTTCGCTCGGTAGAAAGCACCTCAAATTTATCGGTTTCAAAATAAACCTCGTGGGTCCTTTTTTCCTGAGCCAATAGAAGTTGAAAACAAAGTATGAATATTAGGGAGATGTACTTCATTTTTTTGCTATTAACACTATCAAAAGCTATTAACTTTCCAACTAAAACCAAGGCCTTTAATCCTTGATTCGAGCTTATATTCTTGTAAGCCAAAGCCTTCAAAAAGAAGAGTTAACAACAACTAAGATAGCTTTTTTAATAAAAGCATCAAACTTTATGCCTCTTTTCAGTTGAGATAATCAAAGTAATTGGTTGGGCTCTTAAGTATTTCAACCCCTTTTTGAATTTCAAAATTATTGGCAACGTAGTATTCATAAAGCCCTTCACGATAGTAATAACGTTTTACAATTTCATCTTGAAGCAAACTTTTCAACTGCGATTTATTGGCATCAATCGTTTTGCTTTTGTAGGTGTTTAGCGATTGTAACAATTCGTTATAATCTTTGTTAATGGCCTTGCCTAATTCCTCTTCTTTGGCAACCGCAAAGGCATTTAAAAAGGCTTTTTCGGTTTTGGTTTCAAAACTGAAGTTCTTTTTCGAGAGGAAATTTTTAAAGTCTTTAAAATCGGCATCGCTAAAGCTAAAACTTGCTAATTCTGGCTCAGGGTTGTTATAATAATATTCAGTGGCATATTTAAAAACCAGATTATCGGCCAAAATAGCTTCTGTGATTGGGCTTAGCTTGGTTTCCTCTAGTTCCAAATCAGGCTGGATTCCGCCACCATCGTAAACCAATCGTCCTTTCTTAGTCTTGAATTCATTGTAATTTTCCTGTTTTACCCGAGTCGCTTTTCCTTTTTCATCGCGGTTCCAGTAATCAAGAGCTTGAATACATCGCCCCGAAGGTGTATAATAGCGCGAAATGGTAATTTTAATTTGGGTGCCATAGGTCAATTTTTTTGGCCGTTGTACTAGACCTTTACCAAAGCTTCTTGCGCCCACAACAACAGCTCTATCCAAATCCTGAAGGGCACCAGATACGATTTCACTAGCTGAAGCACTTCTGCCATCAATTAATACAACTAATGGGATTTCAGTATCGATAGGGTCTCTCTGGGTATAGTAGGTTTTGTTGTATTTCTGTACTTTGGACTTTGTGGTCACCACTAACTGGTTTTTAGGCACAAAGATATTGGTGACATTCACCGCCTCGTTTAAAAGTCCGCCGGGATTGCCGCGTAAATCCAATATCAGTTTTTTAGCGCCTTGGTTTTTTAAGTCACGAACGGCACTTATGGTTTCAAAGGAGGTTTTTTCGTTGAATTTCCGCAGAACGATATAACCAATGGTTTCATTGACCATGGCATAATAGGGCACAGCGTGGATATCAACTGCTTCCCGCTGAATTTTCGCAGTCTTTATTTCGCCTTGCCTAACGTAAGTTACTTCAACTGTTGTGCCTGCGCCGCCCTGCAACAGATTGCCAGCGTCGTCCTTAAAGTCGGCTACGGAAACATTGTCGACCTTAATAATTTTATCCCCAGCTTTGAGTCCCGCCTTATCGGCAGCATAATTTTTGTAAGGCTCCACAATAACCAAGGTGTCCTTGAGCGTCAAAACATTGGCGCCAATACCAGTATAATCCCCGGCGTTGTTGATTCTTGCCGCTTCAACGTCCTGTTCGTTATAATAGTTGGTGTAAGGGTCTAAATCATTGAGCATACTTTTAATGGCGGTATCCATCAGGTCTCCAGGATTGGTCTCATCAACATAGTTCATGTTGAGCTCCTTAAAGAGTGTGGTAAATATTTCTATCTGTTTCGCAATCTCAAAAAAATCATTTTTGAAAGCAGCAGTGGTAGTAAATATGGCAACCGCCAAGATTGGGACAAGCAGTCTTTTTTTTAGCAAATTATTCATAGGTGTTGCTATTTAATTAGGGATTCTGATTTTTCGAATTTATCAAAAAGCTGTTTCATTTTTTTATCCATAGCATGATAGTTCAGCATATCCTTTCCAAGATACAAAATCATTAACGCATAAGCAGTTGAACTATTGTTAAAAATCACATTCTGATTCAAACGGTAACACTCACGAAGCAGTCTTTTGATGCGATTTCTATCAACTGCCTTCTTAAAGTTTCGCTTGCTTACAGAAACGCCAATTTTACTTAAATGGGCATCATCATCCAATTTCAAGAAAACCATTCTCAGCGGGAATGCCACGACTGATTTACCTTCTGAAAATAGAGCATCAATGAGCTTTTTGCTTTTCAGTTTGTTCTTCTTATTGTACTTAAATGACATTGTTTGTATCAAGTAGGCAAAAATATAATTTTCAGACGCAAAGCTACTATCCTAGAAACCATAGCCATGATAAAAGTCATATAATATCAAAGTTTAATGCTATAAATTAGAGTAATTATCTTAAAAACCGGGTATATGGGTCAATTAATGGTCAAGCAACTTAAAGGTCATCAAGACAATGCAACTTATATTAAATATTTGGTCAAGGATATAGAAGCTTTTGACAAAATGTTAAATGAGGGTTTATTTGAAAAATCTCCGATACGAATAGGTGCAGAACAGGAATTTTGTGTTACTACTAACGATTTTTTCCCGAACGACAATAGCACCGAAATCTTAAATGAAATTAATGACGTCCATTTTACCAATGAGCTCGGCAAGTATAACCTTGAGATAAACTCAGACCCATTGGTGCTTAGCGGCGATTGTTTTACCCAACTTTACCAGCAGTTTTCAAACCTATTGGAAAAGGCTGGTAAAGTGGCAGAACTCAAAGATTCTAAAATTCTTTTGACCGGCATCCTGCCAACGCTACGTTTAAAGCATATTTCTGAAAAATACATGACCAACATGCCCAGGTACCACGTATTGAATAATTCGATGAAAGCCTCAAGACGCGAGCATTTTAATATCAATATAAAAGGGGTTGATGAACTAAACTTAATAAATGATTGTATCATGCTTGAAGCTTGCAATACGAGTTTTCAGACGCATCTTCAGATTAATCCAGATGAATTTGTGGAAAAGTACAATTGGTCCCAAGCGATTTCAGCACCAATTTTGGCAAGCTGTACCAATTCACCATTACTTTTTGGCAGAGAACTCTGGGCGGAAACCAGAATAGCACTTTTTGCCCAAAGTATTGATACCAGGGCAAATTCCCTTATCCATCACGAAAGACAGGCAAGGGTAAGTTTTGGGGATTCTTGGGAAATAGGAAGTGTTACCGATATGTTTAGGGGTCACGTTTCTAAATTCAATAGTCTTTTAGGCCTTAATGAATACGAAGATAGCCTCAAACTTTTAGAAAATGGCTCAATCCCGAAATTACGCGCCTTGCAACTTCACAACGGCACTGTTTACAAATGGAATCGCCTGTGTTACGGTGTTGGTGGAAACAAGCCACATTTAAGAATTGAGTGTCGCTACATACCTACTGGTCCGACGTTGGTTGATGAAATTGCAAACATGGCATTTTGGGTTGGCTTAATGCTAGCTCAAGGTGAAAATTACAAGAACATTCATGATAAAATGGATTTTAAAGATGTTCAGGCTAATTTTGTAAAAGCTTGCCGAAACGGCATCGAAAGTCAATTTGTTTGGGGTGGAAATCTGATTTCGGCTAAAGACCTAATCTTAAATGAATGCATTCCTTTGGCTAAGAAAGGTTTGCTTAAAGCGAATATTAAAGACGGAGACATTGATAGATTCTTGAGGATAATTGAAAAAAGGGTTCATCGTCAAAATGGATCCCAATGGACGGTCAAGAATTATCGTAATCTTCAAAAAACAAAGACTAATTTCGAAGCTTTGCAAAATTTAACTGCATTTATGCATCAAAATCAGTTAACTGAGAAGACTGTTGATGAGTGGGAAAACCTTGATGATGCGTCTAAAATTATCAAAAACCAAAATAATATCGTTAAGCATAAAATGGTTTCCAAAATTCTATTGATAAACCAGAACGACAGTTTAGAATTGGCGCTTAACGTCATGAAATGGAATAATATCCACCATCTGCCAATCGTTAACAACAAAAAAGAACTTGTTGGCCTATTGACTTGGAGCGATATGATTAGGCTCGGTAATGAGGATTTACAGCAGAAAGTTAAAGACGTCATGACCAAAAAGGTCATCACAATTTCTCAGGAGGATTCTTTGGAGCAGGCCAAGGAATTAATGAAATCAAATCAAATAAATTGTTTGCCAGTACTCAGAAAAAAAGAACTTTTGGGAATTATTACTTCAAGTGATTATTAAAATATGCTCAAGACTATAGAACCTAATATCCAAAAAATTACAGAACAAAACAGGATTTTCTATCATCTAAAGGGAGAGCAAGATGGACCAATTTTAGTCTTTTTTGCCGGGGTTCATGGCAATGAAATTGCAGGGGTTAAAGGTTTGAATAAATCTTTAAAAGATTTCGACAGCAAGACCATAAAAGGAGAAGTTTATGCTGTCTACGGAAACATTAAAGCCTTAAATTCTGCTAAGCGATATATAGAGCGTGATTTAAATCGCGTCTGGATTGACCAGGGTTTAGAAAACTTAGAACGACAAGAAAAACTACTAAATGAAGATAAAGAGCAATTTGAACTGCTCTATTTTTTGAGCGGGATTCTGGATAATACAAAAAACCCAATTTACTTTATAGATTTACATACGACATCGAGTAAATCCTTGCCATTTATTACCATCAATGACACCCTCATAAACAGAAAATTTTCAGAATGTTTTCCAGTACCCATTATATTGGGCATTGAGGAATATCTTGACGGAACCTTGTTAAGCTATCTGAACACTATGGGCTATGTTTCAATTGGTTTTGAGGCGGGTCAGCATGACGATGCTTTGGCGATTGAAAACTGCGCAGCTTTTATCAATTTGGCTTTGTCCATTGCCGGGGTTATACCTAAAATCGACAAAAAGACTTTAAAGAAAAGTCAAGATGTTCTCAAATCTTCATCAGAACATATTTCAGATTTTTTTGAAATTATTTTCAAATACCATATCAGAAATAACGAAAACTTTAAGATGATAGATGGTTTTGAGAGCTTTCAAAACATTAAAAAGGGAGAGCTTTTGGCGCAATCCAATTCAAACTCAATTTATTCAGATAATAGCGGTAAGATATTTATGCCCTTGTATCAAAAATCTGGAGAAGATGGCTTCTTTATAATTCGTTTTGTGCCGCGTTTTTATCTCTGGTTGTCTAAATTCTTAAGAAGGCTTAATGCAGATTCACTATTGGCAACGTTACCAGGAATTAACTGGAAGAATAAAAACAAGGGGATTTTGGTTGCAGACTTAAAAATCACACGGTTTTTCGCCAAACAACTATTTCATTTACTTGGTTTCAGACAAAAGACCATTGATAAGCACCAAATGCTATTGTATAACCGAGAGCGGGTTTCAAATAACAAAATGTACAAAAACGAGATTTGGTATAAAAAAAGCCACAAGTTTTAATTGTGGCCTTTTATATTATTGAGGTTTAGTCATTTACTATGAACAAGAAACGCTTTCTTTCATAATGAATCAGCAACCAAATAATTGCTTCGTAAAATAAATTATTTCTTTACGATTTTTTGCGTAAAGGATTGTCCATCAGACTCTATTGAAATCAAATATATTCCATTTGAGATTGAGGATAAGTCGATTTTATTTAAACCTTGCTCATTTAGGGTTCCTGATTTTATTTGTTGACCCACCAGACTATAAAGCGAATAACTCGCGTTTTTGATATTTCTTACGCTTACATTGAGCTCATTATTTGTTGGATTTGGGAAAACATTAAAATTTTGAGAAAAGTTATTACCATCCACACTCAATCCATCTGAAGCATTAAACGTGATAGATTCTGACTCCCCGAAAGCCCCACCAGATAAAATTACATTTCCGCTTTCATCTTCGAGATTATAACTCCCGGTACCGTAATCGCAACAAATACCATCGCCAAAACTGTCAAAAATGGTAAACGTATAACATTCATTTATGGACGGTAAGTTAATTGTCTCTTGAAAGTCTGAACCATCATCGTAAGGGGTATTTGGCCCATCTTCAACAACATTACCGTTACTGTCAGTTAAAGTCCAAGTTGTCTCGAAGCCATAATCATCAGTTGACAAATTAAAAACCACAACAGAGGTATCGAATTCGGGAGATACAGTAAAGTTTGAAGTAAATACATCGTTACTGGTGTTTTCATCAGTAACACCGTTAGGCGCAGATATTATTACTACGAAACTATGTGGGCCAGGAGCTAGATTGCTGTAAGCCGGTATATCTTCGGTGGCGGCTTGGTTGGTTGCTAAAGAACCGGTCCAATTAATTATCTGCTCTGGCTCGCCGTCTAAACTGTAGCTTATTGTGGCCGAGGTCAATGTACTTGTACCAGAATTAATAATCGAAATAGCTGGATCAAAATCTTCGTCACAAATTTCGATAACTGAGGTTGTACCCAAAGTAACTCTAGCATCATTTTCGAAAGTTTCAATAGGTGGAAATTGATCTAATTCAATTGGATTACTTCCACTTGGGTCAAGCCAATCCCTTAGGCGTGAAGACGCGCTATTTCCAAAATCCCAACCAACACCAAAACGTCCGTAAATATCAAACTGATTATTATCGTTCGTGCCGTTACAAGCAGCAGCACCGGCAGACAACATACCAATTATTTTACCTGTTTCGTTAAAAAGCGCTGAGCCCGAGGAGCCGGGTTCTGTAACCCCAAGGTCCCAATCAGCAATTCGCCAAAATTGCGCCGAACTATTGCCATTGAATCCTTGCGTGACCCGGGTGCCACCTTGATCATCCCGACATACTTTTTGGATGTCTCCCGACGGGTGATGAATACCAAAACTCAATTGGGGTACGGCTGTTGTGGAGCGATTCCAACCAGCCCAGACCACATCTGGGTTGTTATTGAAAAAACTGGCATCGGTTATCTCTACCAACTCCATATCAGATTCAGAGCTATTGGCTCTTAAAATAGCACCGCTCACCGTCTGGTCGAAAGAACCGCCGGCACTAGGTTGGGTTGTTGCACACGACACATTCGGGCTTCTCCAATTAAATCTAAAGGCCCAAGTGCCTTCGCCTCCACCACAATGGTTAGCCGTGAGAAAGTAAGGTGTGCCATCATTGTTTGTATTGTTGATGAGCGTACCAGAGCAAAAGCCAGTATTTCCCGTCACCAACATACCTGCAGCTTTTTTTACATTTTCCTTTACCGTATTTATCCCGAAGGGGTCGGGCCCGTTTGGAGTGATGTCACAATCAACATCATGGTTACAATCACCAGAGTCACCAAGTGCTTTTTGGTAAGAATCTGCGGTTCTATAGCCATGAACTACTGAACCTAAAGTTAATTTTAAGTCCCCTTGGGCATTGGCTGGTTCATAATATTCTAACCAAGCTTTATTTCCATTCACCGTCCAAGTACCAAGAACTTGCTCGGGGTTGTTATTGTGATGTGAAAATGGTCGCAGTAAATCAGATTTTTCGTCATTATAAACATATAATTTTGCACCATTTGGAAGATTAAAGCTATCAAAGACGAAATTAAGGGTCAATGCGCCTTCAGAAACGTATGCCATTCTCCAGATTTTATCTCCGTTATCTAGCATCGTCCAACTTCCATAATCCATAATGTCATGGTCAACGTAGTGCTCAACCCCAAAACGCCAAGGTTTTGATTTATCAAGGTCATTGGCTTTATCTTCTTCAATGAGATTTTTCAAATTAATCTCAGGAAGCTTAAATCCTTTAATATTTGGTAGGTTGGTTTTTGAGATTGACCAACTCGGTGGTTTAACATTTTCTGGAATTGGTGATTGCGCAAATGCAAAAAACGACAGCACGAAGCTGCATAACAGGAGGGAGTATTTCATTGCAATTAATTTTTTAGGAGGCTAAAAATACCAAAACTGGACATAATAGAAATGAATAAGTTCACTTTTTGAGAAAGTCAATCATATCTTCGCTGGTTTTCAAATATTTATAACCTCTATTTTTTGGAAATCCTTGAAAGTTGATAGAATGATTTTAAGACTTTAAAGAAAAAAGCGTCTTGATTTAAAATCAAGACGCTTTTTTATAAATTCTAAATTAGACTTTAGTTTGCTACACTGTCATTATCTGGATTCACATCAGCCATTACACCTGTAGGATTTAATTGTACCGATTTAACGTCTTTTGAAGTTTTAAAGGAATATGTAGGATATGCCCAAGCCCAATCTTCCAATAAAGTGGCATTCGTTTCCTTTTGGCCCCGCATCATTCTCAACGGGATATAAAAATCTTCTGAGGTGCCATCGGTATATTCTATTTTTAAATCAATTGGCATTGGCATAGAGCCAATACGCTCTAAGGTTACGGTTTTTTCGTCAACCGACTTCACCCCATAATCAATGGTGTTTACGGTTTGTATAAAATCAATATAATACCAATCCAACTCCAAGCCTGAAACACGTTCAGCAACCCGCATGACGTCAATAGGTTTGGGATGCTTAAACGCCCATTCTTGATAGAGCCGCTTTATCATTTTTTTCAGGTTTTCCTCTCCCATAATATAACCTAGTTGCGCCATAAAAACCGCCCCTTTACTGTAAGCTGAAATCCCATAGGCTTGATTGGTATCGTATCTATCAGAATGCGTTGTTAACGGTTGTTTGTTTTCAGAATTTGCCAGGTAAATATATCCGCGATAGGCGTTTTTCAATGGATTGGCTGAATTTTTTTCCATAACCTTATCCTCTGCAATCGTTGAAATATAGACGGTGAAACCTTCGTCCATCCATTCGTGTATGGTTTCGTTAAACGCCAACACAAACTGAAACCAGCTGTGTGCCATTTCGTGAGCAGTCACCCCGAGAAGACTACCAAATCTGCGTTCGCCTGTCACTAAGGTACACATTGCATATTCCATTCCGCCATCGCCCCCTTGAATTACGGTATATTGCTCATAAGGATATTCTCCAATATGCTCACTAAAATATTGCATTAGCTCAACCGTTTTGGGTTGTAGTTTCTTCCAATTATCCAAATTCTCTTGTGGCATGTTTTTTTGGTATAAGAAATGGAGCAGAGGACCATCAGGTACTTGCACAGTATCATGGATATAGTCTGGGTCTGCCGCCCAAGAGAAATCATGCACATTGGGTGCTTTAAAATGCCAAGTATTGGTTTTACCCTTACGCTTTTTAACGGGTTCATCTGAATAACCGTATCCAATCTCATCGGCATTTTGCAGATATCCCGAACCACCGATGATATAATCTTTGTCAATAGTTATTTTTACATCAAAATTTCCCCAAACCCCATAAAACTCACGTGCAATGTATGGGTCGGGGTGCCACCCTTCGTCATCGTACTCGGCCAATTTTGGATACCATTGCGTCATTGACAGTGCGATACCTTCAGCGTTGTTTCGGCCAGAGCGACGAATTTGAACTGGAACTTGTGCGTCAAAATCCATCGAAAAAGTAACAGTTTCATCAGGTTGTATTGGCTGATCGAGGGCCACAATCATGACCGTACCTTCAATTTCAAAATCAACGTTTTTGCCATTTTGTTTTAAGGAGTTCACCTTGATATAACCAATCTCGTCGTCCTTTAATTTTGAAATTCGGCTTTCATAAATGGGATTTTCCTTAGTACCGATATTATTGGTCATCCTGCCATCAGGATCAGGCACGCTCTGTAATCTAGCGTCCATTTCACTCCCCGGTTGAAAGGCATTAAAATATAAATGATAGTAAACCCGATTTAAAACATCGGGTGAATTGTTCGTGTATTCAATAGTCTGCTTACCCTTGTATTGGTAGGTTTCTACGTCCATGTCAATTTCCATGGTATAATCAGCCTTCTGTTGCCAATACGTATCAGTTTTGTACTCGATTTTGGGCACCTGTGCTGTCAGCTGAAATGTTAAGCATAAGCTGAAAATTGAAAAAACAAATTGATAATTAAGTTTCATTATTTTGTGTTTATTAATCAACTCTAAATTCTTTGGATATAATAGAGTGCTCTACCCTCATTTAAATGATTTTTGAATAATTCAACTAAAAATTTACATGGATTCCACCATCCGCGCAGCCATAATCAAAGCATTGTAGGCATTAACGATTCTTCCTGATTTTGAGATTTCAGAAAAGGATTTCGTCGATTTTGTCTCACCTTCACCAACAGAAACTTTTGTTTTTATCGGCAGACCTGAATCCATTAGCACTTTTTTAACCTGCGCTGCGCTCAAGCTTGGAAACTGTGATCTAATCAAGGCAGCAACACCAGCTACATTTGGAGCCGCCATTGAGGTACCACTATTCAAATCATATTCATTCTCTGGCATGGTTGAATACACATCAGTTCCAGGAGCAAAAACGTCCACATTAACTTTTCCATAATTTGAAAAACTCGATACCATTTCAGAACCATAATCAGGAGCTAAAGCCCCAACAGTAATGACATTATCTGCTATTTCTGGCCCAGCACCTATAGCGTCATTTGGGAAATTAGGCTCTATATCAATATCATCGCTGTCATTTCCCGCAGCATGTACAAATAAAACGTCTTTTTCGGCAGCGTACTTTAGTGCATCGCGCACCCACTCTGCATTAGGTGAGAACGATTTGCCAAAACTCGCGTTGATTATTTTTGCACCATTATCGGCAGCATATCTAATGGCAAGGGCTACGTCCTTATCATATTCATCACCATTGGGTGTAGAACGAATTGCCATTATTTCAACGTTGTTTGCCACGCCATCCATACCGATACCGTTGTTACGTTCTGCTGCTATAATACCGGTAACGTGAGTACCGTGGCTTTCATCCTTGATAGAAGGTCTTGGATTATTATTACCATAGCCAGGCATATCATTGAGGTCATTCGGGTCATCCCCAGTCTTTCTGCCTCGTAAGTCTTTATTGAGGTTTACGTTTAAACGCTCGTTGATTGATTTAAGACCATCGCTAATTTCCTTTAAGGCTTCACTCATGGAATCAATACCATTATTAAACATGAATTGTGCAATCTGTTTTGCTTGGTTGAGACTTTCATCAGTGGTTGATAAAGCCATCACTTCTTCTTTGGTGTAGTCACTCTTGCCGAAATGTTTCGATAACTGCTCGTTCGCAAAGGTAAGTTGTTGGTTGATTTGGTCGTACTGGGTTTTATATCCAGAAAACTTTTTAAACTCCGACTCATAAACCTGAACAGCTTCATCATAGCGCGGCGCACTTTTATCTCCCGCAACTATTATTCTTACAAATTCAAGTTGCTCGTCGTAGCCGTCACCTACAAAATTCCATCCATGGATGTCGTCAACGTATCCATTATTGTCGTCATCCTTGCCGTTATTTGGGATTTCATCTTCGTTAGTCCAAATATTATCATCAAGGTCTTCGTGGTCAATATCAGTACCAGAATCTACCACGGCAACAATTACGGTTTTACCATTTTTCTTTTTGATAAGCTCATCGTAAGCTTTTTGGACACTCATCCCAGGTATGGTATCTTTTTCTAGATCAAGGAGCGACCATTTGTTGAGTTCTGCTTTGGTAAGTTCTGCTTCCTTGATTGGTGAAGTGTCAATGTTCTCCAATGGTGCTGAAACAAAACTTGAACCACCACCACAGGCAATTAAAAAGTAAGCAGCTAGAAAAGAAATAGATAGAGGTTTGATAATCGTCTTCATATGTTTAATTAAAAAATTCATTTGTTGTTATTGTTTCATTTAGTCTTACACCCTTTTCGGTGTGTTTCACAGTAATGATTTCATTATGTGCGTCGTGCTCTAAAAAGAGATAGTAATTGTTATTGGCAGCTAAATTCAAAAACTTCTCCTTTTCATCTAAAGTTAACAGCGGCCTCGTATCGTAGCCCATTACAAAGGGTAAGGGCAGATGTCCTACGGTAGGTAATAAATCAGCCATAAAACACAGTTTTTTTCCTTTGTAATTAATAATGGGTATCATTTGTTTATCGGTGTGTCCACTTGCAAAAAATATATCAAAACCAAGCCCTGAGTTTTTTAAATAATCATCTTCAGGTAGCGAAGTGAATTTCAATTGCCCACTTTCTTGCATTGGCAAAATATTTTCTTTTAAAAACGAGGCTCTTTCCCTTCTATTGGGCTTCGTGGCCCACTCCCAATGGTCTTTATTGCTCCAAAAATTTGCTTTTTTAAAAGCAGGTTGAAGACCGCTGTCATCATCATTATGTTCTATGCAACCGCCGCAGTGGTCAAAATGAAGATGGGTTAAAAACACATCGGTTATGTCATCTCGATTAAAACCGTATTGCTTTAAGGATTTATCAATGGTATCACTTCCCCAGGGGTGATAATAGCCAAAGAACTTCTCACTTTGCTTATCGCCCATACCAGTATCGATAAGAATCAAACGATTACCCTCCTCAATGAGCAAACAGCGTGCCGCAATGTCAATCATATTGTTATTGTCGGCCGGATTGGTTCTATTCCACAGGCTTTTTGGCACTACGCCAAACATGGCACCACCATCTAGTTTAAAGTTGCCGGCGTTTATTGGATATAGATGCATCTTTTGGGTTGGGTCATTTTCACTCGCTTAAAAAACCAAAACTAAAATTAAACCTCCGTATAAAAGGAGGTTTGTAAATTCTTGTTCAATTTTGATGAATTCGCAAATTACTAAAACATAGAGACAACTCTTTCTTTATAATATTGAAATTAAAAGAGTTTTAACAATTATAAGTGTCAGGAAAATATTAATTTAAGATCAATTAAGTTAAAAAACAAAGTATGAGTTCAAGTAAGAGCCTAAAAATACATAAGATGAAGTTGTTGCGGTTTGGGCGTGATTTTAAGCCAGATGAACAGGTAATATTACGTGATTATTTGGCAATTGAGCGAACTAGATTGGCCAATGAACGTACCTTACTGTCTTACATAAGGTCTTCCCTTTACTTACTTCTTGGGGCAATTGGTCTTTTTCAGCTAAAGGATTTCGCCGATTTTAAATACTTAGCTTTTCTTGCCCTTGGCTTTAGTTTGATTTTCCTAGTAATAGGTATTTATAGATTTACACTTCTAAAAAGAAGCCTCAAGCGTCTTTATTATATTTCAGAAGGCAAACAAAAGAATTGACTTTTTTTAAAATTTATTTTACCTCAGATTTTATAAAATTTTTAGAGAATCATTGTTTGCGCTATCTTTAGGCAATAATTGTCTAAAGAATGATAGAATTAGCAGGAATAATAATTCTTGGAATATTAGCCCAGTGGGTTGCTTGGAAATTTAAAATACCAGCCATCCTACCGTTGATTTTGATAGGTCTTCTGGTCGGTCCCATTGCTGCAGAATATCTATCTGATGATGGTAAAAAATGGATTGAGCCTATATGGAACGGAAAAAACGGTCTGTTCCCTGGTGAAAGTCTTTATTATTTCGTTTCGCTGGCAATTAGCGTTATTCTTTTTGAAGGAGGGCTAACCTTAAAGCGTTCTGAAATTAGAAACGTAGGTCCGGTAATAACTAAGCTTATCACCTTGGGTTCCGCGGTAACCTTCATAGTTGCAGGTATTGCAGCGCAATTTATATTTGGATTGGGCTGGCGTTTGTCATTTCTATTTTCGGCCTTGATAATCGTAACTGGCCCAACGGTAATAACCCCGATTCTTAGAAATATTCCCTTGAAAAAAGACCTCTCCGCCGTTTTAAAATGGGAGGGCATTTTAATTGATCCTATCGGCGCATTAGCTGCGGTTTTGGTTTTTGAATTTATAATCGTTGAGGGTGATAGTGGCTTTACAAAAACCGCCCTAAAGGAATTTGGAAAAATATTATTATTCGGATTTACGTTCGGTTTTACCTTTGCTCATGCCTTGGCATTTGCAATTAACAAACGCTTGATTCCCCATTATCTTTTGAATGTTGTTTCACTGTCGGTGGTATTACTGGTTTTTGTTGAATCGGAAATTTTTGCCCACGAATCTGGTTTATTGGCAGTGGTGGTTATGGGAATGGTGCTAGGCAATAGTAAGTTGGATAACATTAAAGAGTTGCTATATTTCAAGGAATCTTTAAGCGTGCTTCTAATTTCAATCTTGTTCATTTTATTGGCCGCAAATATTAATATGAAAGATTTAATGCTGCTTTACAATTGGAAAACAGCAGCCTTATTCGCCATCGTCGTATTTGTTATTAGACCCCTGGCGGTTTTTTTAAGCACGACCAATTCCAAATTAAATTTTAAGGAAAAGATTTTTATAAGTTGGGTTGGACCTAGAGGTATCGTTGCTGCGGGTATTGCCTCTCTTTTTGGTAGTAAGTTGGCAAATGATGGGGTTGAAGGTGCCGAATACATTACGCCACTCGTTTTTATGATTGTTTTGGGTACCGTACTGCTTAACGCCACAACAGCAAGAATTGTTGCAAAACTTGTAGGTGTATTTTTGACTAAATCAAGCGGAATTTTAATTATTGGCGCTTCAAAAGTGTCTCGTTTATTGGGTCACTATTTAGTAAATAACGGCAGGCATGTAGTCTTGATTGACAGTAACCAAAACAACATTGAAAAGGCCAAGGAACTAGGTCTGGAGGCCTTTAGTGCCAATATCTATTCTGAAACATTAAGCGATAATATTGAATTAAACGATGTTGGTTATTTGATGGCCATGACGGGAAATTCTGAAATTAATAAATATGCCATTAATAAATTTTCGGAGCAGTTTGGCGAAAACGGAGCGTTTAGGCTGATAACGCCTGGTGAAATGAATAATCCAGAAGACAATCCAAAAGAAGGACTATTCTCCCATACCAATGATTATATTAATCTAACCGAAGTTACCCGTAAATTCCCGTCTATCCAGGAAATTGAAATAAGGGACAAAGAACACTACGATGGCCTTATAGAGATTACCAAAGAGGATAAGGATATGATTCCTCTTTTTCTGAAAGATAATGAAAGCGAACTGCACATCATATCTTCCTATAGTACCGATTTTGAAAACATTAAAAGCAAATGGAAACTCGTTTACCTTGGCAAACCTTTTGATATAGAAGAGGTTGTTGAGGAAGTAGAGGAAAGTGAGTTACAAGATTAAATAATAGAGTTTTTTAATCATTTAATTTCAAAACCGCCATAAATGCTTGTTGAGGTATTTCAACATTACCCACTTGTCTCATTCTTTTTTTCCCTTTTTTCTGTTTTTCTAAAAGTTTTCGTTTACGCGAAATATCACCACCGTAACATTTGGCGGTAACGTCCTTTCTTAGGGCTTTAATGGTTTCCCTTGAAATAATCTTGGCTCCTATTGCTGCTTGAATCGGGATATCAAATTGCTGGCGAGGGATGAGTTCCTTTAACTTTTCACACATTTTCTTACCTATGGTGTAGGCATTATCAAAATGTATCAATGCCGAAAGCGCATCAACCTGCTGGCCGTTGAGAAGAATATCCACTCTTACCAACTTAGATTGCCGCATGCCGATTGGATGATAATCAAAAGACGCATAACCTTTACTTACGGTTTTAAGCCGATCGTAAAAATCGAAGACGATTTCCGCCAAAGGCATATCAAAATTAAGTTCAACGCGTTCTGTAGTCAAATAGGTTTGATTGGTGATGATGCCTCGTTTTTCAATACAAAGCGACATCACATTGCCAACAAAATCAGCCTTGGTGATAATGGTTGCCTTAATAAAAGGCTCTTCAACACGATTAAGTGTTGAGGGTTCGGGTAGGTCGGTCGGGTTGTTTACGATGACAATCTCATCTGGATTTTTATTGGTGTAGGCGTGGTAAGACACATTGGGTACAGTGGTTATGACAGTCATGTCGAACTCACGCTCTAGGCGCTCCTGAATGATTTCCATGTGAAGCATGCCCAAAAATCCACAACGGAAACCAAAGCCAAGTGCCGCAGAGCTTTCAGGCATAAAGACCAATGATGCATCGTTGAGTTGTAATTTTTCCATAGAAGCCCTTAATTCTTCATAATCTTCGGTATCCACGGGATAAATACCTGCAAAAACCATTGGTTTCACATCCTCAAAACCTGAGATGGCGTTTTTGGTGGGCTCTTTTGCATCGGTTATGGTATCACCTACCTTAACTTCCTTTGCTTCCTTAATTCCAGTGATGACGTAGCCTACATCACCAGCTTTAATTTCTTGACGAGGAAATTGTTTTAATTTTAAGGTTCCAACTTCATCTGCGCCATAGGTCTTACCCGTAGCTAAAAATTTGATTTGCTGGTTTTTCTTGATACTTCCATTGATAACCCTAAAATAGGTTTCCACACCTCTAAACGGATTGTAAACCGAATCAAAAATCAGTGCCTGAAGTGGCTCATCAACGTTGCCTTCTGGTGCAGGGATTCTATCAATTATCGCTTCGAGAATATTGTCAACTCCAAAACCGGTTTTCCCACTGGCATGTATCACTTCTTCAGGGTCACACCCCAAGAGATCAACAATATCATCGGTTACTTCTTCGGGATTAGCGCTAGGTAAATCCACCTTATTGAGCACAGGGATGATTTCCAAGTTATTATCAAGCGCCAAATATAAATTAGAAATAGTCTGTGCTTGGATGCTCTGTGCCGCATCAACAATCAAAAGCGCGCCCTCACAGGCTGCAATTGAACGTGAGACTTCGTAGGAAAAATCAACGTGACCAGGGGTATCGATTAAATTAAGAACATAGGTCTCACCCTCGTGGATATATTCCATTTGGATGGCGTGCGACTTGATGGTAATACCTCGCTCACGTTCCAAATCCATACTGTCCAAAAGTTGGTCTTGCTTTTCTCTAGCGGTTACAGCACCAGTATAATCAAGCAAACGGTCAGCTAAGGTGCTTTTACCGTGGTCAATATGGGCGATAATGCAAAAATTCCTAATATTCTTCATAACAACTTAATTCTTCTTCACAGCGATTTGCAAATATAATTCAATTATTGGGCATTAAATAATAGATTTCTAACGATACAGCCTCAAAAAATTGATAGTAGACGTAAACCAGACCTATCCAAAAACAGTTTTAAAAACAAATACTATATTGCGAGACTAAATAAACTGATTTTTGAAGCAGGTTTTAATAGGTCTTTCCCTCTTTTTTTTGCCCTTATTTCTTTTGGCACAAGATTTAAGGATTACAGGTTTTATAAACGACGAAAACGGAAGGCCAATAGAATACGCAAATGTTATTCTTTTCTCAGAAAATGAGAGCGAATTAATCACGGGGACTTCCTCAGATTTTGAAGGTGAATTTATATTAAAGAACCTAACATCTGGCACTTATAAAATCCGCATTAGCTTTATTGGTTTTGAATCTTATGAAACCAATCTTAATTTAAGTAGCGACCAAACATTAAATGTTGTTTTAAAGGAATCATCAGAAACTTTGGACGAGATTAGTATTACTGCTAAAAAACCAGTTTTAAGGCGTGAGGCAGACCGACTGATTTTTAATGTGGAGAATACTGCACTCATTGAGGGTAGTATGCTGAACGTACTGAGAAATACCCCGGGCGTTTTAGTTGTTGGTGATGAGATTACGGTCAAGAACCAAAATCCAGTCGTTTTTATTAACGACAAGCGGGTTTATTTATCGGCTTCAGATTTGAATCAATTATTAGAGGGCTCATCGGCTAATGCTATCAAAGAAGTTGAGGTCATAACCAACCCGTCGGCGCGCTATGATGCAGATAGTGGGGTGGTTATTAATATCAAAATGAGCAAAAACCTCATTACCGGTTACCGAGGGAGTATTTTAGGAGATTACACACAAGGGGTATTCCCGAGATATGGTTTTGGAAGCAACAATTTTTTTAAGAAAGGCAAGGTAAGTTTTAATCTCAATTACAATTATTCAAAGGATAAGCTGAATCGTGATAGTGACGACATAGTCAATTTTTTGGATAATGACAATTCGGTTGAACAGAGCTGGCAATCGCGAATAAACCGAAATACTTGGTTGGAAAAACATACTGTAAACGCAAATCTCGATTATGAAATTGATGAAAACAATACGCTGAGTCTATCGTCGAACGCACTTTATCTGCCCTATTTTAAATACGTTATCGATAATAATACCAACATTTTTGACGAAGACGGTAATTTCCTGAGTCGCTTTACGGCAGATAATCTTGCTCGCGACAATAAGTATAATTTAGGTTTTGACTTGAATTTCAA
>JBCCOJ010000033.1:0-19716 GCA_039025415.1 Bacteroidota bacterium
CATTATAAAAATCATGATTAGGTTGATTTCTCCAGGCAGCAACTTCAATACCATTCATAATATCATTCATGTGAAAAGCAAAATCAGACCTAGCAGCTAGTTGTACAATTTCTTTACCTCTCAATGACCACGGAACTATATGGTGGGCTTGATTTGGGTTTCCAGGTAATAAACCTAATACTTTTCTCAATTGACTTCTCGAACCAAATTCGACTCCAGCAGCTGTAATTTTCCAAACTAATTTTGTGGTTTGATTTGAAATGGTATTTGTAACTTTTATTGCATATTTTGTTGCTGTACTGCCCCAGCCTACAAAAGGTATTGCACTTGTTACACTAAGTGTAGCATTAAGATTATCTCCCTCAATTGCGTATATAAGTCCATTGGTCAAATCTGCTACTTCACCCACAACAGGTATCAATCCGAAAACATCTAGGCTTATATGTATAATATCTTTGGTAGCATACCAAATACACCTGCCTCTAGACCACTCCGGGTTCAGCTGTCTTAATTTATGATAATTTAAAAACACCTTTATACCTAATAAATTTGGGGATAAATCAGGAGGTAATGATGATAAATTTAGGTCTACATGATTAAATAATTTTATCGAAAATTCATCAGTAAACAATTCATCACCGCTTTCTTCTATAAGCATGGTAAGGGCAATCAAATTTTCCGCGTCATCCTGATTTACTTCTTGATTGGCTAGCAGAATAATCTCCTCTACAAAAGCCTTAGCCTCTGGGTCGATACCATGTCTATCAGTGTGCTCGTCTAGATAGTCATACAAATCATTGACCTCCGCCCTATTATTATGGTCAGAGACCCAGCTTGATATGGCCACGTGGTCAGGATCGAGTATGGAGTTGACCTCTAACATTCTGAGTACTTCTTGGGGGTGGTTTACCGTTGGAACAGTGTTATCGTTTGGGAAATACACCAGTTGGTTGTTTACAAACGAGAAGCTGCCTCCTCCTGCAGCAGCCCAGTCATCCGTTTCCCAATGTTGGCTGGTGTTATTAGAGTGATTGTTTACAACAATAATATTAACAACGAAACCACCTCCATCTTGGACATTAACAAACTGCGGTTCATTACTGCTTTGGGGGTCAGGACAATCTATTGGAGTAAAAATCAGAGCATCCATTTCTGGCCCAAAAATGCTTGTCTTTCCCAAAGTTACACTGTAACACTCACCGCCTACGGATATAATGTTTTCATCATTATCACTCTTGCCCAAAACGGATAATTCATTAAAATCAATCGGCTCAATCGCGATAAGATTTTCAGAAATGTCTAGAGGCTGCATTCCCTCCAATGCCAATTCACGTTCGTAGTCACTCAGGTCATAGGTGGTACGGTACGCATGGTAACTATCGGTAATGATGTTGTAGGACAGGAACAGGTTTTCGGTATAGGTATTATCATTGGTATAGACAGAAAAGGTATAACTATGGTAATCACCATTTTCTATAAACATTGCGCTTTCGGTATCTACCGTAAAATCGTTATCTGCATCGTAAACGTTTCTTAAGAGATTGTTGCCTTCACTCCCTTTTACTTTTGAGAATTGCTCTAGTTTTTCAGAAAGTTTGGTGTTGTTCCTGATCGTTTCTCCGTAAACACGGGTCAGGGTCGGGGTCTGCTGGGTTGTTGCTGTTTGCTCTTCGGCAATTACCTCATCTTTTTGGCAGCCAAAGCATAATACAACAATTAATAATAATGTTAAAATTCGAGTGTTCATAAATTTGTTTTTTGTTTGGGTGCAAACCTATTGGTATCTCAGCCGTTTAAGTTAACATCCATGTTATCAAATTGTTAACTACGAATTCCATCCTTATGGTCTTAAATAACCTGAGAATGATTAACCATTTAACAGTCTCGCTTCAGAATAGCATTTGATTCGTGCTGTCATCGAGAATATGACAATAAACGCAATAAATTGTTAAAGTTTATGATTTATCCTCTTTCAAGGTAGCATTTACAATAGATTGAAAGATGGAAAGTAGAATACTAAACCAAAGTGCGGTCCAAAACCCGCTTACCGAAAACCCGCCGATAAACTCATCGGCCATTAAAATAATAAGCGCATTGATAACCAAAAGGAAAAGCCCCAAGGTGACTATGGTAATGGGTATAGTGAGGATGACTAAAATAGGTTTGACAATGGCGTTTAATAAGGCTAAAACAATTGCAACAATGACTGCGGCGCCATAGCCCGAGACTCCAACCCCAGGAAGGAGGTAAGCCAGAAGCAATACTAACAGTGCGGAGATAAGGATTCTAATAATAAGTTTCATTTTTTGAAATTAAGGATTTTACATTGCAAATATTTAGCTCTTGGCTCTTGGCTCAAGCTAAATTTATGTGTGATTAAATTTAAATTAAGTTCAGGATTTAACAAAATTTATCACCTCGTCATAAAACTCATCGGGATTTTCTGCGTGAAGCCAATGCCCAGCATTGCTCACAGTTTTTATTTCAGCTTTTGGGAAATGCTGTTTGATAATGGTCTCATCGTTTGGCATAACATATTCGCTTTTATCACCTCTTAAAAAAATTGTAGGCTTATCAAAATTTGAATGGATTGGCAAGGCTTCGCCAACTTCGCTTACATTGGCTTTTAATACTTCAAGATTAATGCGCAGCGCTAATTTTCCTTTTTCAATCCAGTACAGATTTTTGAGTAAAAACATACGCGTTCCCATATCTGAAACGTATTTGGCTAATTCTTTATCTGCTGCACCACGGCTTTTGATTTCCTCAAAGTTTAATTGACTCAGACCATTCAGGATGGCATCGTGGTGCACCGGATAATATCTTGGACTGATATCTGCAACAATCAACTTTGAGACCAGTTCTGGGAAAAGTGAGGCAAAAAGCATCGCTGTTTTTCCACCCATAGAATGCCCTAAAAGCAATATATTTTTGAGATTATGCTCATGACAGTAGTTTTTTAAGTCCTCCGCCATAACTTCATAATCAAAAGTGTCATCGTGAAAACTTCGGCCGTGGTTACGTTGGTCAACCAAGTGCATCTCAAAACCAGATTCGGCGAAACGGTTACCAAGGGTTTTCCAGTTGTCACTCATGCCAAGAAAACCGTGAAGGATTACAAACGGTTGTCCTTTTCCAAATATTTGTGAATGTAGTGTCATTTGCTTTCTAATTTTTCTCTCGCAGACCTGCCTGTCGGCAGACAGGGGCGCAGAGGCGCAAAGTTGCAGAGTTATTGAATATTAGTTTGTGGAATTTTAAAAAGTCTTTTGATTATGAGATGAATTCTGTTTCTAATTTTCTCTTTACTTTCTCCTCCCTCAAACATTTCATTTCTGAAGTCAATCGATTTCCCACCTCTATTCTATTTAGGCGGGCAATTGATTTCACTTGAGTCTGTGCAAATACATCTGCACCACGTTTTCAATGCCGAGATAAAGACTTTCAGAAACTAAGGCATGGCCGATGGATACCTCTAAAAGATTAGGGATATTTTCCTTAAAGAATTTGATATTATCCAATGATAAATCGTGTCCAGCATTTATGCCCAGCCCTATTTTGTTGGCGATTTCAGCTGCTTTAATGAAGGGTTCAATCGCTTTTTCATTTCCTAAACCATATTGATGGGCAAAACTTTCAGTGTAAAGTTCAATTCTATCGGTACCTGTTTCTCTTGCGCCTTCCACCATTTGTTCAACGGGATCAACAAATATTGTGGTTCTTATTCCATGGGACTTGAATTCAGAAATAACCTCAGATAAAAATGCCTTGTTTTTTATCGTGTCCCAGCCTGCATTAGAGGTTAATGCATCAACGGCATCTGGCACCAAAGTGACTTGGGTTGGTTTGACCTCTAACACTAAATCCATAAACGATTTTATGGGGTTACCCTCAACGTTGAATTCTGTGTAAACTACGGGCTTCAAATCACGTGTGTCCTGATATTTTATGTGACGCTCGTCTGGTCTTGGATGTACCGTGACACCTTGAGCACCAAAGCTTTGTACATCTTTGGCAAACTTCACCACGTCTGGTGTATTACCACCTCGTGAATTTCTTAAGGTGGCGATTTTATTGATGTTGACACTTAGTTTTATCATAGTCTATGAATTATTCAAAATCGTATTACGGTCACAAAAATACAAACTAGCACATGCACTAAACTGGTATATTTTAATTAATTTGCAGAAAAACAAAGCCCTTATGTCTTTACAGGACTATCTGGTAAATGATATTAAACCATTAAATATTAATGATAAGGTAAGCGACCTTAAAATGATGTTTAACGAGTTGACCTACTCCCATATCCCAATTGAAAATAACGGAAGCTATGTAGGTTGTATTTCTGAAACTGATGCCCATTGTTTTGAGGGGGAAAAGTCAATCTCAGATTGTGCACATTCCCTTGAATCTTTTTTTGTTAGAAATCATACAAACTGGTTGGACGTTCTAGAGACATTTGCTGATAATTCCTGTAATATCATGCCGGTTTTGGACGCTGATAATCAATATGTAGGCTATTACGAATTAGGTGATGTCATTAGCCTATTTAATCAAACGCCATTTTTTGCCGAGCCCGGGGGTGTATTGATATTAGAGACGGGGATTCAAGATTATTCGTTTAGCGAAATCAGTCAAATCGTAGAGTCAAACGATGCAAAAATATTGGGAGCTTTTGTTTCTAATATACAAAGCGACATTGTTCAGATTACCTTAAAGATTGGTTCTGCCGGATTAAACGATGTGATACAAACTTTTAGGCGCTACAGTTACAATATTGTATCGGGTCATGAAGAAGATACCTATGTTGAAAATTTACGAGAGCGTTCAGAGTACCTTAAGAAATATCTAGATATTTAAAATGAAAATTGCTGTTTACAGTCAATATTACCCAGGTAAATCTACTATTTGTTTTGAGGAGCTCGTTTCGATTTTGAAACGCGAAAATGCAGAATTACTTGTTGAGTCTAATTTTGCTGAAGACTACAAAAACCACCTTGACGGTAAGTTTGATTTGCCAAGTTTTGTTGAACTTGACGAAAGTTTTGATTTATTGATAAGCATTGGTGGTGACGGTACGATTTTAAGAGCAATTACCTTTATAAAAGACTTTTCAATTCCTATTGTAGGAATAAATACTGGGCGGCTTGGCTTCCTGGCAACCATCCAGACCGATGAGGTTGAAAGTGCCATCTCTGATATTTTAAACGGAAATTTTAATATTTCTGAAAGAACGTTGCTTTCAGTCAAAACAAATCCAGCTAATTCCAAACTGCAGGACATCAATTTCGCGTTGAATGAAATCACCTTAAGCCGAAAAAACACAACCTCCATGATTTCGGTCGATACCCATTTAAACGGTGATTTTTTAACGTCTTATTGGGCAGATGGTTTGATTGTTTCCACACCTACAGGATCAACAGGTTATTCACTTAGTTGTGGTGGCCCGGTGATTACTCCAACAGCAAAGAGTTTGGTATTAACGCCCATTGCTCCCCATAATCTAAACGCGAGACCTCTGGTAATTCCTGACGATACCCTGATTAAGTTGAAGGTTAATGGTCGTGAGGATAATTATCTAATGTCTTTGGATTCAAGAATTATAACCCTTCATAATGACACTATCGTTACCATCGAGAAAGCGCATTTTAAAATCAAAATGGTTGAATTGCTAAACGAAAACTTTCTTGACACGCTTCGAAAAAAAATGCTCTGGGGCGAAGACCGAAGAAATTAAACAATAAAAAGCCATTAAAGTTGTTAATTTCATTGACTAGTAGCGCATTTCCCTTGCGGTCACGTCTTAATTATTATATTTGCAAACTTTTGGAAAACTATGAGGTATTTCGTCTTAGTTATGTTATTAATCGGTTTCGTTCAAGAAAGCCAATCACAGATTTATGAAGTTGGTATTTTTGCTGGCGGAAGCAATTTTATTGGTGATGTTGGAGCAACAAATTACATATCACCAAATGCATTGGCAATTGGCGGGCTATTTAAGTGGAACAGAAGCCCACGGCACTCTTGGAGAGTATCGGTAATCTATGCAGATATAGAAGGTAGAGATTCCCGCTCTGATGACCCGAGAAGGCAAGAGCGTAATTATAGTTTTGATAACAGTATTCTTGAAATTTCTGCAGGTATGGAATTTACATTTTGGGAGTTTAATTTACATGAATCAGAACGTCAATTCTCTCCTTATCTATATTCTGGAATAACTACTGCCTTACATGATAATTATTTTTTTGATGTTACCGGTGAATATACCAATGAAAATACGAGCAGCTGGGCATTTGGAATCCCAATGGTTTTAGGGGCTAAAACAAATATTACACGTCATTGGGTGCTTGGATTTGAAATCGGTGCTCGCTATACCTTTTCAGATGAACTGGACGGAAGTGTCCCAGATGATCCCTTTCGTGAAAACTTAAGTTTCGGTAACACCAATGGTAACGATTGGTACGTATTTACTGGATTTACCTTAACCTATACTTTTGGACAACGGCCATGTTATTGTAATTTTTGATGGACTTTAAGACACAAATTAAAAACGATAAACTACCGCAGCATTTGGCCATAATTATGGATGGAAATGGGCGTTGGGCTAAACAGCAAGGGCTTCTTCGGGTGGTAGGCCATGAAAATGGCACAAGGTCTGTTCGCGATGTAGTAGAGGCGTCAGCTGAGGTTGGGATTAAATTTTTAACCCTCTATGCTTTTTCCACAGAGAACTGGAAACGGCCAAAGTTAGAGGTACAGACCTTAATGAAACTTTTAGTCAAATCCCTTAAAAAAGAAATAGCCACTTTACAGGATAACGATATACGCCTTAATGCCATAGGAAATATTAAAGATTTGCCAAAATCTGCCCATGACTAATTAAAAGAGGTAATTGAAAAAACAAAAAACAACTCACATATGACACTTACCTTAGCCCTTAGCTATGGCTCAAGAGAGGAGTTAGTGTCTGTAGTTAAAGAACTTTCAGATAAAGTTAAAAATAATATAATTTCCAAAGAGGGCATTGACGAATCGATTATTAATAAGCATCTTTACACGCATGATTTGCCAGATGTAGATTTATTGATTAGAACCAGCGGAGAGCATAGAATCAGCAATTTCCTGTTGTGGCAAATAGCTTACGCCGAACTCTATTTTACAAATATCCTTTGGCCAGATTTTACAAAAAACGACCTCTACGAAGCCTTGATTAATTATCAAAACAGAGAACGACGATTTGGAAAAACTAGCGAACAGATCAGCTAAAAAATTACTTTTGAAAACATACATCCAATCTTTACTTATTGCAGTTTCCTTCATTTTTACAGGCCAAGTAGTTGCACAGCAATCTGATTTTAGTAGAGGAAAGACTTATATTTTAGAAGACGTAACAATAACAGGTAATACAAACTTCAGCCCTGCGACCATTGTATCATTTTCGCGCTTGAAAAAGGGAGAGGAAATTGTAATTCCCGGGGAAGATATAGCTAAGGCCATAAAAAAACTTTGGGATTCGAATTTATTTAGCAGTATCGATGTGTATTTGGCCAAGGTTGAAGGCGATAAAGCATATTTGGAAATAAACCTTTATGATCTTCCCGAATTAAGAAATGTCACAATTGAAGGAATTAAAAAAGGCAAGCATGAGGCCATAATAAAAGACAATGGCCTTAATAAAGGGGTGAAGGTTACGGAAAATCTAGTGACAACAACCAAAAACTATCTTACCAATAAGTATAAAAAGCAAGGGTTTTTAAAGACAAAAGTTGGTGTCAATACACGGGAAGTTACCGATGATTCTATCGAGAAAGCAAGGGTAGACATGTTGGTCTATATTGATAGAGGCAAAAAAGTAAAAATTAAGTCAATTGATTTTGCGGGCAATGAGAAGCTTTCTGATAAGAAGCTCCGAAAGGCATTAAAAAATACCAAGAAAAAAATGCCACTTCGTTTTTGGAAACGTTCTAAATATATCAAGGCCGATTACAAGGAGGATTTAGTCAATTTGATTGATACTTATAAAGAAAATGGGTATCGTGATGCGCGTATTCTATCAGATTCAATCACATTTATTGATGATGAAACAATTGCCTTGAATATTGAGGTAGAGGAAGGCGAGCAGTATAAATTTGGAAAAATTGAATTTGTAGGTAATAGTGTCTATACCGATCAACAATTGCGCTCAGTTTTGAGAATCAAGGAAGGGTCTACCTATAATGGTGTAGAATTGAGACAGCGAATTGCTGATGAAACTAAACCAGACGCGGTGGATTTAACCAATCTCTATCAAGATAGTGGTTATTTATTTTCATCTATAAATGCTGTTGAGGTTAGTGCCGAGGGCAATGTCATTGATCTTGAAATTAGAATTAATGAAGGTAAGCCAGCTTACTTTAATCAAGTTTCAGTTAGCGGAAATGATAAAACGAACGATAGGGTCATTTATCGTGAACTAAGAACGAAACCTGGTCAGCTATACAAAAAGAGTAACGTTATTAGAACCATTAGGCAGTTAGGACAACTAGGTTTCTTTGATGCTCAACAGCTAACGCCAGACATGAAAAACTTCAATACCCAAGACGGCACAGTTGATATTGACTATCAAGTGGTTGAAAGGGGGTCTAGCCAAATTGAACTACAAGGTGGTTACGGTGGAGGTGGTTTCATCGGGACACTTGGATTGTCGTTCAACAACTTTGCTATTAAAGATTTATTCAATAAGGAGGCATACACGCCAATCCCTGCTGGTGATGGTCAAAGTTTGGCACTGAGACTGCAGGCTTCAAGATTTTTTAGAACTTATAGCTTTTCATTTTCTGAGCCCTGGTTGGGCGGAAGACGTCCTGTTCAATTATCGACGTCATTATCTCACACCCAACAATTTTTATTTGATCCAGTGACTAGGGATGCCGATAGAAACAGACGTTTCAATATCACTGGTATTTCCGTTGGTTTGGCCAAAAGACTGAAGGTGCCAGATGATTACTTCCAATTGTCCCAAGCCGTAGCATTTCAGCATTATAATTTAAAGAATTACAATACTGGTCTATTCACTTTTGGAGATGGTTTTTCAAATAACCTGTCTTACACCATTGGTTTGACTAGAAACAATACCGCTACAGACCCAATCTACCCGACCCAAGGATCAAATTTTGCTATATCCGCTAAATTCTCATTGCCTTATTCACTATTCAATGGTGTGGATTACGAATCACTGAGAGAAGAAAGAGACCAGTTGACAAATGCAGACCCTCGCGCCGCTGAGATTGATCAGGAATTCTTTAGGTGGTTAGAATTTTACAAGATAAAGTTTGCCGGAGATTGGTTTACCAATCCGTTTGATAAGGTCGTTTTAAGGTCTGCCATGGAATTTGGTTTTCTGGGTGCTTACAATCAAGACCGAGGCGTCATTCCATTTGAGAGGTTTTTCCTTGGAGGCGATGGTTTAGGAAACTTTGCTCTTGATGGCCGTGAGATAATCCAGTTGAGAGGTTATCCAAATCAGTCACTTTCAAATGTTGATGGAGGAACGATATATAATAAATTTTCGCTTGAATTGCGATACCCTGTAACTTTAGGAGCGCAAGCAAAAATCTATGTCCTAACGTTTGCCGAAGCGGGTGCATCTTATGACAATTTCAGGGATTTCAATCCATTTAACTTGCAGCGTTCTGCCGGGGCTGGTGTAAGGATTTTTATGCCTGCGTTTGGCTTGCTTGGGATTGATTTCGGTTACGGTTTTGACCCTATTCCAGGTACTGGTACTAATCGGGCAAATGGTTTAGAGACCCACTTCATTATTGGACAGCAATTTTAATTTTGGCACGATATTTTCTAATAGATTAAAAATCATTAAGACGATTAACATTGTGCTGTTAAAATTTTTCAGAATATATTTCGTTAATTTGAAAACTCTAATTCAAATAAGGGTCTATAAGTTGTAAACCCATCAAACAGAGTTGATATCAAAATCAAAAACGAAACAAATGAAAATTAAAGTTCTTTTCATATTGATTCTAGTAACTTTTGCAGGTTCTCTGAGCCAGGCACAAAGAGGAGTTAGAATAGGTTATATTGATACCGAGTACATTTTACAGAATGTTCCAGAATATCAAGATGCCACCAGACAATTGAACCAAAAGGTTCAAAAGTGGAAAACGGATATAGAAAAGCAATTAAAGCTTATTGAAAACAAGAAAAAGCAACTTGAGAACGAGAAGATTTTATTGACTAAAGAGCTGTATGAGGAGCGATTGGAGGATATATCCTTTGAAGAGGCCGAGATTATTGATTACCAGCAAAAGCGTTTTGGTCCAACTGGCGATTTGATGACGCAAAAGCAACAGCTTATGCAACCAGTGCAAGATCAAATTTTTGCGGCAGTACAAGAGATTGCAGGAAATAAGAAATATGATTTTATTTTCGATAAATCGGCAGATGTTGTAATGTTGTACTCTGCTGAACGTTTTGATATTAGTGATTTGGTAATTAGGAGTATTACACGAACCTCTAAACGAACCCAGGCTAATTCTAGAGCAGAGCGAAAAGCTGCCGAGAAAGAGGAAGTAGTTCCTGAAATCAATGAGAAGTTGGAGGCAAGGGAGAAGGAGCAGGCAGAAAAATTGGCAGAACGTGAAAAAGCGATTGAAGAAAGAAAAACTTTGCAGCAGAAAAGACGTGACTCCCTAAAAGATGCGGCGGCGGCAAAAAGGCAGAAAATAATTGATGAAAGAGCGGCGGCTAAGGCAGAGCGAGACAGTATAAAAGCGGCTAAAGCGAATGGTGATGACCCCGGCCAGGAAAAAAAGGAGTCAACTGATGATGGAAAACTGGAAGAAACCTCCAGTGATGTTGCTAAAACCCCACAGCAGATTGCAGAAGAAAAGCGCCAAGCGAAATTAGCCGATAGGGAAAAAAGAAAAAAAGAACTTGAAGAACGTAAAAAGAAAATTCTAGAAGCTCGAAGAAAAGCAAAAGAAGAACGTGAAGCCAAGAAAAAACAAAAGGATTCTGTACCTGAAAATTAAACACGAACAATAATAATTGAAATAATAAGCGCCCAAAATGAACTTTTAAATCAGCGTGTAATGTTGAGGGCGATTTCTTAAACGCTGGAAAAGAGAATTAAACTGATAAAATAAACAAGTACAAAAATGACACGATTAAAAACTTTATTATTTGCAGCCATACTTTTTGTTGGAACATCAAGTCTTGCAACAGCTCAAAGTAAAATGGCACATATCAATACCACTGAGCTGGTTCAAGCCATGCCAGAGATGAAAACTGCACAAGTAGAAATTGAAAAGTTGACTAAAACTTATGATGCTCAAATCAAGGAAATGGCTACAGAGCTTCAGAATAAAATCAAGCAGTATCGGTCTGAGGTTGACACCAAGACCCAAGAAGAAAATGATAAGAGAGCTCTAGAGGTTCAAGAAATGGAACAGGGTATTCGACAGTTTCAAGGTCAGGCACAACAAGATTTGGCAAAGAAGGAAGAGGCATTATTAAAACCAATATTTGAGAAAGCTAAAGCGGCAATTCAAAAAGTTGCAAATGCACAAGGTCTAGAATACGTCTTGGATTCAACTCAGGGTGGAGGTGTTTTAGTGGCCAAGGGTAAAGACCTAATGGCAGATGTCAAACAAGAGTTGGGATTCTAATTTAGAATACTACGATAATTAAAAAAGAAGCCGCTATTATTAAGCGGCTTTTTTTAGTTTTGAACAATGTCTAAAAACGCAATAGGTATATTTGATTCAGGAATTGGGGGTACTTCTATTTTCAAGGAAATACGAGCTCTACTGCCTAATGAAAATACCATCTATCTTGCAGACAGTGTGAATGCGCCGTACGGCGACAAGCCGAAAGAGAAGATAATTGAGTTTAGCATAAAAAACGTCAATTTTTTAATTGAAAAGGAGGTCAAGCTCATTGTAGTAGCTTGCAATACCGCAACTACCAATGCTATCAAACTACTCCGGGAAACCTATAAAGTTCCATTTATTGGTATTGAGCCAGCTATTAAACCTGCTGCTTTAAATACAAAGTCCAGAACGGTTGGGATATTAGCTACCAAAGGCACACTTTCAAGCGAATTGTTTCACCAAACCACTGAGCTGTATAAGGGCAACATTAATGTCATAGAGCAGGTTGGTGAAGGCATTGTTCCCTTGATTGAAGAAGGAAAAGTCAATTCCCCACAAATGAAAGCCTTATTAGAAATTTATCTGGCACCTATGATAGAAGCTAATATTGACTACCTCGTTTTGGGCTGTACCCACTATCCTTATTTGATTCCAATGTTGTTAAAAATTCTACCAAAAAGCGTCCGGATAATTGACTCAGGGGAGGCGGTAGCAAGACAAACAAAGTCAATTTTAGATAAACAAAACCTAATCAATCCTCAGCTTAACAAAGGATCTTCTATATTTTATTCCAACGGAAACGTGAACGTTTTAAAATCGATTTTGGATGAAAAGTACAATGTCGAATATTTGGATTTTTAACCCTGTGTTTTTCAGTTTTTTGAAATTTATAAGTCTGAATGCTAATTCTTAAATTAGCTAAATAAGGTTTATTAGCGTGCTATTTCCTATTGTTGAAGGCCAAAATCTATATGAGGTTTAGGGCTATAAAAGAGTTACTTGAACCAACTGCTATAAGTCACGTAATTATTGGCGATTCTGTGGATTTCGTCCGTAAGTAATTCTTGGCTAATATCCTTTACCTTTTTAGCGGGTACACCAGTGTAAATACTTCCTGATTTCACGATTGTATTTTTAGTGACTACTGCACCCGCTGCCACGATACTGTTGCTCTCGATGATGCAGTCATCCATAACAATGCTGCCCATTCCAATTAACACATTATCATGAATGGTACACCCATGAACAATAGCGTTATGGCCAATTGAAACATTGTTACCAATGGTAGTTGGTGATTTTTGATACGTTGCATGAATTATGGCGCCATCCTGAACATTGACTTTATCACCCATTTTTATGAAGTGAACATCACCCCTAATTACCGTGTTGAACCAAACGCTACAGTTATCACCCATACTCACTTCACCAACGATTGTGGCGTTTTCAGCAATAAAACAATTGGAAGGAATATTTGGAATTTTACCTTGAACGGGTAGGATTATTGGCATAATTTAGAAGTTAGAAGTTAGACATTAGAACAAAGAACAAAGACCAATTTTTTTATTTTAATGGCTAATAGCTAATAGCTAATAGCTAATAGCTAATAGCTAATAGCTCACAACTCACCCCTACCCCTTTGCG
The DNA here is from genome assembly GCA_039025415.1 of Bacteroidota bacterium. Classification (GTDB taxonomy): domain Bacteria; phylum Bacteroidota; class Bacteroidia; order Flavobacteriales; family Flavobacteriaceae; genus Psychroserpens. The sequence continues at coordinate 13,290 of JBCCOJ010000033.1, forward strand.
AATCCTCGCCTTTGCGAGAAAAAACTATTTGAAATAAGACAATAACCCTGCTTTTTTAGAGGCCGACACCACGATTTCCTTTCCATTGCTCAATAATACACTGCCTCCTTTTCCTTTTATATATTTTCTAATTTCATCAACATTCACCAAATAACTTTTATGGACTCTTGCAAATCCGCTTTCCTTTAGGGCGTCTTCAAAATATTTCAAGGTTTTACTTACTAGTTTTTTCTTTTCGTTAATGAGATAAATTTCGGTGTAATTATCATCTGCTTTGCAATATAATATATCTGCCGTTTCCAATATATCGAAGCCGTCCTGCTGTGGAATGGTGATTTTTTTTCTTACACCTTCTGATTTTGGCTTTAATATTTGATTGTCTAGCGCATTTTCCTTGCTTTTAACCACGGTGACGTAATCAACTGCCTTTATTAATTCGTCAATGGATACAGGCTTCATTAAATAATAGGAAGCATGGGCGTTTAAAGCGTCCATTGCATAATGATTGTAGGCCGTGACGAAAATTGTTTCAAAACTGCGATTTCCTACTTTATCCAAAAGGTCAAAGGCATTGCCATAGGGCATCTCGACGTCAAGGAATATCAAATCCAATTCGTTTTTTCTAATTAGGGTCAATGCTTCGTCAATATTTTCGGCTTCACCTATAACCTGAACGTCTGGGCAGTATTTTTTTAAATAATTGCTCAGGATTTCCCGGCTGGTTGCTTCGTCTTCAACTATGATCGATTTTAATTTCATATATAATTTTTCTCGCAAAGGCGCAGAGACGCAAAGAATAAAAATAGCAATTAATTATTGTTTTGACTGAAGTCAAGTTTAGAATATGCAGTACTTTAGGAGAAGCCCTAATTTAAATTCTGCTTTAAAAATTGAATACATCTGAGTTGACTATTTATTGAGCCAACACAAATTAAGGCATCCTCTTGGCGTCTTAGCGTCTTTGCGAGAGTTTAGCTTGATTACCGAGTTTTTATCTTTCTAAAAAAATCCCATACCACAACACCACAACTTACAGCTATATTTAAAGAATGTTTTGTGCCAAACTGGGGTATTTCAATAACAAAATCACTAGCATTTACAACCTCCTGGGATACGCCCTTTACCTCATTCCCGAAGACTAGTGCATATTTTTCAGCTTGGCTTAAATTAAATTCATCAAGCATAATTGCTTTTTCTGCCTGTTCAATTGATACAATTCGATAGTTGTCTTTTTTCAGAATATTTACAACTTTTAGGGTATTTTCGCAGTATTCCCAATCAACGCTCTCAGTACTTCCAAGTGCAGTTTTCCTGATGTCATTGTGGGGTGGTGTTGCGGTTATTCCACAGAGATAAATTTTTTCTATCAAAAAGGCATCGCTGGTTCGAAATACCGACCCAATGTTGTTTAGGCTTCTAATATTATCCATAACAATAACCAAAGGGGTTTTTTCAGCAGTTTTAAAGGACGATAGGTCCAATCGTTTCAGTTCGCTATTTTTTAATTTTCTATTCAAGCTTATTTTATCAACACCTGTAAATAACTTATGGTTTTTCTATTTCTTAAACCATTGTAATATAAGTACCTTTCGTGTAAATCCAGATTTCTTAAAATTCAATAAGAAGCATTTACCTTGGCCAAAAAAGTAACCCCTTTAATGAAGCAATATAACACTATCAAGGCGAAATACCCGGATGCCTTGCTGTTATTTCGTGTTGGGGATTTTTACGAAACCTTCGGTGAGGATGCGATAAAATCATCTAAAATACTGGATATTGTACTCACTAAAAGAGGCAATGGTAGCGAAAGTGAAACGGCCTTGGCGGGATTTCCACATCACTCTTTGAATTCGTATTTGCCTAAGTTGGTCAAAGCGGGCTGCCGTGTTGCCATTTGCGACCAATTGGAAGACCCTAAACAGACCAAAAAAATCGTAAAACGTGGGGTCACGGAGCTTGTGACTCCGGGAGTTGCGCTTAATGATGACATTCTCAATTCAAAGACCAATAATTTTTTAGCCGCACTGGATTTTGGTTCACAATACGTTGGTGTTTCTTTTCTGGACGTCTCCACGGGAGAGTTTTTTACTTCCCAAGGAAATGTAGAATATGTCGATAAATTGTTGCAAAATTTTAGGCCTAGCGAGGTTTTGGTATCTAAGCCTAAACGGAAGGATTTTAAAGACGCTTTTGGTGATGATTTTCACGCTTTTTACCTAGAGGATTGGGTATTTAAGGATGATTACGCCAACGAAACTCTACTAAAACATTTTGAAACGAGGTCTTTAAAAGGTTTTGGAATTGAAGATTTGTTTGAAGGTATTGTGGCTTCTGGAGCGATTTTGCATTATCTAGGCGAAACAAGACATCACAAACTAAAGCACATCACTTCCATAAAACGCTTGAATAAAGGCGAACACGTTTGGATGGATCGGTTTACCATAAAAAATCTTGAACTTTATCAATCAACAAATCAAAATGCCAAAACGCTTATTGACGTGATTGATAAAACCATTTCACCAATGGGAGGTCGTTTGTTAAAACGTTGGTTGGCCTTACCACTGGTTAATTTGGAAAAAATAAATCAGCGTCACGATGTCGTCTCGTTTTTAAAAGATGATACAATTTTACTTTTAAAATTTCAGCAGCAGCTAAAGCAAATTGGCGATATTGAACGCTTAATTTCTAAAGTCGCTACGGCGAAAATCTGCCCTCGGGAAGTCATTCAACTTAAGAATGCACTAGATGCCATCATTCCTGTTAAAGACATATCATCAGAATCAAATAACAGCTCACTTTCAGCAATTGGTAAAGCTATCGATTCCTGTGAGGCTTTAAGAGCCCGTATTGAAACCACATTAAATGAAGATGCTCCGGTAAATATCTTAAAGGGAAATACCATTAGTTCAGAGTTTTCATCTGAGTTAAAGGAGTTGCGTGAACTTTCAACTTCTGGGAAGCAATACTTGGATGAAATGTTAGAACGCGAAAGTGAAGCAACAGGCATCACTAGCTTGAAAATTGCTTCAAATAATGTTTTTGGATATTATATCGAAGTCAGGCATACCCATAAAGATAAGGTGCCCGAAAACTGGATAAGAAAACAAACCTTAGTAAGCGCTGAGCGTTATATCACGGAGGAACTTAAAGAATACGAAGCCAAGATTCTCGGTGCCGAAGAACGCATTCTATTGATAGAGCAACAGTTGTTTTCAGAATTAATAAATGATATGGTTCGTTATATCAATCCAGTGCAACATAATGCGGGGTTGATTGCAGAATTAGACTGCCTTTGTGGCTTTGCACAATTGGCGATAGACAACGATTATAAAAGGCCCGAACTCAACGAAGACTATGTCCTAGATATCAAAAACGGTCGTCATCCCGTCATAGAAAAACAGTTACCACATGACGAACCATATATTGCCAATGATGTCTATTTAGATAGGGATTCCCAACAAATTATCATGATTACAGGACCTAATATGTCAGGTAAATCAGCAATTTTACGTCAAACGGCACTGATAGTATTATTAGCTCAAATGGGAAGTTTCGTGCCAGTTGAGAAAGCAACCATTGGATTAACTGATAAAATATTTACTAGGGTGGGTGCCAGCGATAATATTTCAATGGGCGAATCTACTTTTATGGTAGAAATGAATGAAACGGCTTCCATCTTAAACAATATTTCAGATAGAAGTTTAGTGCTTTTGGATGAAATTGGAAGGGGTACAAGTACTTATGATGGGATTTCTATTGCTTGGGCAATAAGCGAATATTTGCATGAGCATCCGTCGAAAGCCAAGACACTTTTTGCTACCCACTACCATGAGCTTAATGAAATGTCTGAAACATTTAAGCGTATTCAAAATTATAATGTTTTGGTGAAGGAATTAAAAGATAATGTATTGTTTCTTCGTAAACTGGTCAAAGGTGGCAGTGAGCATAGTTTTGGGATACACGTGGCAAAAATGGCGGGAATGCCTCAGCAGGTCATTCATCGTGCAAACAAAATATTGAAACAGCTTGAAAAATCCCATAGTAGCGAGGAGCTGAACGATAAGGTAAAAACGCTGAATAACGAAATGCAATTGAGTTTCTTCAACTTGGATGATCCGCTTTTGGAGCGTATTCGCGAAGACATTGTAAACATTGACATCAATACCCTTACTCCGGTTGAGGCATTAATGAAATTGAATGAGATAAAGCGCATGTTATTAAAAAAGAAACAGGCGTAAATATTGAAGAAAAGCCTTTGCGTTTTTGATAAAAGTCTTAAATTTGCATCCGCAATTGGATAATCGCGTCCAGTAAATAATGCGAAAGTAGCTCAGGGGTAGAGCATCACCTTGCCAAGGTGAGGGTCGCGGGTTCAAATCCCGTCTTTCGCTCAAAGTTACCAATATCACGTTGTCGACGTGATGTAAGCTGAAGTGGTGGAATTGGTAGACACGTTGGACTTAAAATCCAATGACCGTTTAGGTCGTACGGGTTCAAGTCCCGTCTTCAGTACAGATGAAAAGTCAGCACGAAAGTGGTGACTTTTTTGTTTCCAGAAAGCTACTGAATGCTTGCATTCAAAGCAGCTTTCTGGAAACAAAAAAGCAACGCCATAGCGTTGACTTTTCTCAAAATGTTGATACTGGGACTCGGCGCAGCCAGTTCCCGTTGCTGAATGCTCGCATTCAAAGCAGCTATCTGGAAACAAAAAAGTAACGTAGTGTGCTACGTTGACTTTTCTCAACATGTTGAAACTGGGACTCGGCGCAGCCAATTCCCGTTGTTGAATGCTTGCATTCAAAGCAGCTATCTGGAAACAAAAAAGCAACGCCATAGCGTTGACTTTTCTCAAAATGTTGATATTGGGACTCGGCGCAGCCAATTCCCGTAGCTGAATAACTGAATTTAAGAAGTTCTGTTATGCACTAGATTTTTTATAAATCACATTTGACTAATCTTTATCTTCTCGAAGCATTTCAGCTGTAACGACCGTCCTAAACCCCACGTGGTCAGATCCAGAATCCAGCGCCATGCCCATTCTTGCAGAAATCCTAAAACTGGCACAATAGGAGGCATGGCATAAAAATGAGCCTCCCTTGATAACAATTTCATTTTGATAGGGATTTTGCGGACTGTAATAACTCTTAGCCCCTGTTGGATTTTCTAAAACCTTACTGGTATCGATTTCCTGATAGTATCTTACATTAAATTTATCAGTAGTCATTTCCCATACGTTTCCAAGCATTTCATGGATTCCAATGCTATTGGCTTCGAAGGATTTGACTGGAGCAACAAATTCAAATCCGTCCACACTTTCATTTTTGGTTGGGAATGTCCCCTGCCAAGTGTTGGCGTTTTCAATTAATTTGTCAGTATTATTTCCCCAAGTGTAAATGGTATTAGCGTTTTCGCCTTGAGCGGCAGATTCCCATTCCGCTTCGGTTGGCAAACGCCTATTGGCCCATTTGCAATAAACCAAGGCATCTTCTAGCGCAACATGTACCACTGGGTAATCGTCTTTTCCATCAATTGAGCTCTCAGGCCCTTCTGGATGTCTCCAATTAGCACCAATTTTCCAAGTCCACCACTGCCCGTAGTTTTGCATATTCACAATAGCATCGACATTTTTATTGAAAATTAAACTCCCTGGTTGTAAAATAGAATCGGGGGGTTTTGGTGTTCCCGGTGGTAAATCTTTTTTCATGACTTCCCAGTCGATTGGTCTTTCTGCAACGGTTATATATCCCGTTTCATCAACAAATTTTTTAAAACTTGCATTAGTCACCTCGGTAATATCCATAAAGAAACCATCAACCTTAACTCGGTGAGAAGGTTTTTCTCGCATCATGGCAAATTCATCCTCTTTTTTAGCACCCATTAAGAAGGTTTTACCGTTTACCCATCCCATCCCATCTGGGGTCTTGATATGTTCAGGTTTTTCGATAAGATGGTTTTGTTGAATTGTGTCGCTTACAGTATCCGATTCGCTCCTAATTGTAGCCTCATTCTTGCCAGTATCAGTCTTACAGCTTGATAACAAAGCCAAAAGACCAATCATAATTATATTGAATTTCATTTTCATTTTTTGAAAACTTAAATCTAAAAATAATTTGAATTTTGCTTTAGTTTATTGGAATGAATTTATTCTTGCTTTCACGCCAAACCGGAGTAAAATTCTTAATGTAGGGTTAAACAGTATTAAGAGACGTTAAAAAAATCATCACGATATATTTCATTAATTAATTTTAACAAAAACAAAAATATGAGAACAATAAAAAAACACGCCGATTTCCAAAATAGTTACCGTCGTTCTTCAAATTTTCATAAGCGTTTGTCTGATGAAAGTTTTAAGCCCGATGGCAAGGGTAGCCTTAAACTATCAAATGAGAACGAAAGCGATTCGAAACTTGATAAAGAAGAAATTGCC
>JBCCOJ010000034.1:0-19706 GCA_039025415.1 Bacteroidota bacterium
CAAGGCCATCTTTTATAGCAGGATTGTGTTGGTCGTATTGTTCGGTACTAATATATTCAGCAATTTTATTCGGATTTTTACCCATCAAAATATCTTCTACCATAGACTTAGCCAAGGCTTTATTTGCTTCGGTTTTGTCTAAATCTACAATAACAGTTGAACCATCTACTTGAGTTCTTCCGCTTGCTGTTTCTGTTACGAAAGATTGTAGTGCATCCCAATGTTCGGCTATTTTACCATTATCATCAAATCGTAAAATATCGAAAGACACCATTTTATCCGCACCAAAAGGCTTAGCACCTGTCCATAATTGATGTAGCACTACAAAATTTCCGTCTTCGATGACACGAACTGCATCTGCTTTGGTTCCATTTTCTTTTAGTACAGGAAACAGTTGAATAAAAGGCTCTAATCCTGTAGGAAGAAATGGATTGTGTTGTATGTAATCCGCATTTGCAAGTGTTCTTACTAAGTCTACATCTTGTGAGGTTACGGCTTGTACAAAAGCCACAGCTGTTTCTTTTTTGTTCATTTTTGTTGTTTTTGATGGATTAACCTCGCTTGTCGATTTCGTTTGATTAACACCACAGGAAGCGAGAATACCTGATAGAGCTAATACTGCAAACACTTTTCTCATAGTCTTGGTCATTTGATAACTATTTATTACTTTTGTTTTGCAAGCGAAAATACAATATAACTTTCAATATGCAAGTGTTTTTTTAAAAAACTTTTGTTTTGCAAGTAAAAAATAAATTCATATGAGTCAGAATTTTAGATGTGATTGCCCTTTTACATCCGCACTTGACATTTTAGGCGACAAGTGGATATTGGTAATTGTAAAGCAGATGCTTATCGAAGGCAAAGAGACCTTTAAGGACTTTACAGAAAGCGAAGAAGCGATTGCTACCAATATTCTTTCTGCCAAGCTTAAACTTTTGGAAGAGGTGGGAATTATCATTAAAACAAAAAGACCTGACAACAGAAAGACAAACCTCTATCTCTTAACCGAAAAAGGTTTGGCTTTGACACCTGTCCTTGTAGAGCTAGCAACTTGGAGCGACAAGAATCTTAGAGACTTACATCCGAATATTATGGAAGGCGAAGGAATGCAATTTTTACGGAATGACAAAGGAGCTTTTGCGAATGAGATTGAGAGAAAGTATAAAGAAAAACTGGCTACAACAACGTATAAGCGCATTAACGGAAAAAATGACGAACCGAAAGAAATTGTATAAATTTAATATCAGTTTAAAACTGAAAAGTTAATTTGTGGAAACCGCTGTTGCGCTTATACAGAACGTTGTGCGTAAGTTTAAAAAATGTACTTTCCTGAAATAGGTTGACTAATAACTTCCAAAAGACGCATCATCAATCTACCCTCCTTCCCCACAAATCCCCTATCTTTGCCCCTTTCAAAATCAATCACACCATGAGCCTATCTTCTTTAAATGCTATTTCACCAATTGACGGTCGCTACCGCAATAAAGTCGAATTACTTTCCAACTATTTTTCAGAAGAGGCTCTAATCAAGTATCGCGTTTTAGTCGAAATTGAATACTTTATTGCTCTATGTGAAGCAGGCTTACCGCAGTTGGAGAAGGTTGATACCAGTGTTTTTGATGGGCTTAGAACTATCTACAAAAACTTTTCGGCTGAAGATGCGCAAACCATAAAGGATATTGAAAAAACTACCAACCATGATGTCAAGGCGGTGGAATACTTTATCAAAGAAAAATTTGATACTCTTGGATTATCTGACTTTAAGGAGTTTATCCATTTCGGTCTGACCTCTCAGGATATCAACAATACCGCCATTCCTCTTAGCATAAAGGAAGCCGTGAATGATGTTTACATTCCTGAATATTTTGAGCTTCTTAACAAGTTAAAAAACCTCGCCGAAGATTGGAAAGACATCCCCATGCTGGCACGAACTCACGGCCAGCCAGCATCTCCTACCCGACTCGGTAAGGAAATAGAAGTTTTCGTAGTGAGGTTAGAAGAACAATTTAATCTATTAAACGACATCCCAAGTGCCGCAAAATTTGGCGGTGCTACGGGAAACTACAATGCACATAAAGTCGCCTATCCAGATGTTGACTGGAAAGCTTTTGGGACCAAATTCGTACAGGAAAAATTAGGCCTCCAACACTCCTTCCCCACCACCCAAATTGAGCATTACGATCACATGGCGGCGCTGTTCGATGCTCTTAAACGCATCAATACCATTATCATTGATTTAGACCGCGATATTTGGACCTACGTCTCCATGGATTATTTCAAGCAAAAAATCAAAAAAGGCGAAGTGGGCAGTAGTGCTATGCCGCACAAGGTGAACCCCATCGATTTTGAAAACTCCGAGGGTAATTTAGGAATCGCCAATGCCATTTTTGAATTTCTTTCGGCTAAACTGCCAATCTCAAGATTGCAGCGCGACCTGACCGATAGTACAGTTTTAAGAAATGTGGGGGTGCCTTTTGGTCATACCATCATCGGCTTTAAATCCACACTCAAAGGACTGAACAAACTATTGCTCAACGAGTCTAAGTTTAACGAGGATTTGGAGAATAACTGGGCGGTGGTCGCTGAGGCCATCCAAACCATCTTAAGACGTGAAGGCTATCCCAATCCCTACGAAGCACTTAAAGGCTTGACCAGAACAAATGCGGTGATTAACAAAGCATCGATTTCAGACTTTATTGAAACCCTTAATGTTTCAGAAGAAATAAAAGAAGAACTGAAGGCAATTTCGCCTAGTAATTATACGGGTATCTGATTAAATTTCAAAAAAACAAAAACTAAATTCCAAAGCTCACTTGAACGTAAAGACCTTGGAATTTAGTCGCTGGAATTTGGAATTTTACCCTTGGCTATTAATTAAAAAAATCACTAAACTGCCCTAAGTCCGTATTCTCAAAATCCATTTTATCAAAAACAGTTGAGAGTTTCATGATTTTATTAAGGTTCATGTCGTCTCCTAGAACCCGCACAACTGCAAATCCCTTGTCGTTGGAATGACCAAGTAATACAAACTCATCAACACTTTCCTCACTGCCAACAAACTTCACTACGAATTTTCCATCGGTGGTGTTTCCGCCGCGCATCAATTCCTGATACTTATCGTTTTTGAGGATTTCATTGATTTTGGCATATTCAGTATCGTAATCTGGCTGATTCTTATCGTCAAGTACAAAGGCAATCATACTTAACTTCTCAACGGATTCGTAGGCTTCAGTTTGTTCTTCATCTAAGCTTTCCTCATCAATTTTCAGCATACTTACCGGGACATCAACTGACGTAAAGCCAGGTTTCAACTCGTTATCGACGTAAAATGATTGGAGGGTCGATTCTTGGTTGCAACTTAAAAAAGTCGCAACCAGAATACTTAATAACCCTATTTTGATTGATGATTTCATATTAATTCTTGTTCACTTTGTTTAATTGATCTCCTCCAGGCATATTCATCTGGTTGGTCAATTTAGAGATTTGTCTTAAATCAATGTCACCGGTTAAAGATAAAAGAACAGTTTCTACCTCTCGCTTTTTTCCATTGATGGTGATGTCCTGACCTTTTGTTAATTCTCCAAGACCATTCACGAACATCAATAGCTCTTTCACGTGGTTCTCATCCTTACCTTCCTTTACGTAGAAGTTCACCGTTTGACCGTCGTCCTTAATGCGCATCAACTCTTCCAACTTCGTGCTTTTTAAGTAGCTTTTTACCGTTGAATTCATTTCGGTAGCAATGTCTAGATTATCAGTAGTAAATACTTTTAAGCCGGTAATTTTTTTGGCCATATCAATATACTCTTGGGCCTCAGGGTCATCTACATTAACACCAATGGTTGCTAACATCTTGAACATTTTTTGATTCACAACTACCGAAGATACGCCCTCTTTGTCCTCAAATTTATCAAATATGCCCTGAGCAAATGTGATGCTAGATGAAAGAGCCACTGCTATTACTATTATTAATTTTTTCATGATTTCTAATTTTTAATTTTTATTTACTTGTTTTTAATTTTTGTTTACTTGTTTTTTTTTGATCAATCTATTTGTAGTTTTCGAAAATTCTTTAACGTGCATTACTTTTTCGGTGCCTTTCTCAAAGTTTGAACCCATTAATCCCAATGTACCTACGCTACTTGCTGCATCATTGAAATTATTAGACAGCATACTTAATGCTTCCTTGGTCTGCTCATAGGTTTCGCGTTCCTGCGGGGTCAAATCCGCCAAAGTCCTTGCTGGCTCATCGCCCATCATATTTGGAATAAAAATACCCAGCATCAATATGGCTACTGCCGCAATTGATATCCATTGATAGATACGACTCGGTTTCTTTTTTATGCTTAATGGTTCAACCGTAACCTTTTTTGTATAGGTATCTTCTTTGGTTACGCTGAAATAGTCAAACATCATCTTATAAGATTCCAGATGCGGCGGCACTTCATTATTTGAAAAGTAAGCTTTTAGCTGTTTCTCTTCGGTAATGGAAGTCTCGCCATTATCGTACTTCTCCAATAATTTCTCTAATTCATTTAGTACCATAACGGTGCGTTTTTGTTAGTTTTTCACGTATTGTTTTTCTAGCTCTCGATAAGGCCACTCTAATTGCGGTAGGATTCATGTCCACCACTTTTGCAATCTCATCGTAATCGTATTCCTCCACATCTCTCAGCTGCAATATTATTTTTTGTTGTTCTGGGAGCTCTTCCATAATCCGAGTCACCCAATTAACACTATCTTTATTTTCAACCTCCTTTTGAAGGGATACATTGTGATCTTGGTAATTACTATGAACGATTTTCAAATTCTGTGCCTGTTTTGATTTTAGCCGATCGAGACAAAAGTTCTTGGTCATGGTCATCGAAAAGGCTTCAATATTTCTGTATTCTTCAATTTTCGACTTATTGTTCCATAATTTTATCAAAATCTCCTGCGTTGCATCTTCAGCCTCTTCACTCGAAACCAACAAACGTTTCGCGAGTCTAAAGACTTTATCCTTAAAAGGCATCACCAATTTTACAAAATCAGCCTGTGTCATTACTTTTTGGTTAGTGTTAAAAGGTTTGATTATTCCCTTTCTTATAATCACGACGAAGTACTTTCAACTTTGTTACAGAAATTTTTAATTTCACAATAATGTAAGTATTTTTAGAGTTTAGAGTACTAATAGAAAGAAAAAGAAAAATTCAAAAGTTTCCATAAAGACTACAATTGCTATGTTGTATCTCTGCGGAAACACAAAACACCAAAACCTTTAGGATGAAACTTCTTAAATTCACATTAATATGTCTTAGCGGCCTTATTTTGACTAGCTGCTTTGAGGATAATGACGATAATGCGGTAACCGCCAGTGAAATCAACGATTTTGTATGGAAAGCCATGAATGCCGGATATTTATACAAAGATGAAATCCCCGATTTGGCGAACAACCGATTCTCATCAAATGAAGAGTATGCAGCCTACCTTAACAGTCTTAATACGCCTGAAGCAATCTTCGAAAGTCTGATTTTTGAAAGGGAAGTAACCGATAGATTTAGTGCCATAATTCCTGATTACATAGCTTTTGAGCAGGCACAGCAGGGTACGACCCTAAATAACGGGTTGGAATTTATTTTCTTTTTCGAACCAGGCAGCAACACCGAAGTTTATGGCGTTATAAGATTGGTACTCAATAATAGCGTTGCCGATAATTTGGGCTTACAACGCGGTCAAATATTTGATGCCATTGACGGCGTACAATTAACAGAAAATAATCTCGGGCAATTATTAAATCAGACCACATATACCTTAAATTTTGCAAATTACAATGATAATGGCACCGATACATTGAACGACGACTTTATTGAATCCACAACCCAGCAAATTTCCTTAACCGCCGAAGTTTATACCGAAAACCCAGTTCACTTAACTGAAATTATTCCTGTAAACGGTGAGAACGTTGGTTACTTAGTTTACAACGGTTTCAATAGAAACTTCAATGTTGAACTTAATAATGCCTTTGGGGAATTTGCCGCCAATAATGTGCAACATCTGGTCTTGGATTTAAGATATAATCCCGGTGGTTCGGTAGATACGGCCCGCCTATTGGGAAGCATGGTGACAGGGCAATTCAACGGTGAAGTGTACTCAAAACTGGTTTACAACTCTGATTTATCCAGTGAAAATGTCAATTTTGAATTTGTGAATAACTTTGATGGTAATACCATAAATAGCTTGAACCTAAACAAAATATATGTATTGACCACGAGACGCTCTGCTTCTGCAAGCGAGTTGGTCATCAATAGCCTAGACGCCTATATTGATGTTATTCAAATTGGTGAGAATACCGTTGGAAAAACCCAGGCCTCAGTTACCCTATACGATTCTCCAACTTTAGCACCAGAAGATATTAATCCAAACCACACTTATGCGCTTCAGCCGCTAGTTGCCAATTCAATAAACGTTAATGATGTTGCAGTTCCTGGCGTGGGACTAACACCCGACATCTTTCGAACTGAAGTCGGTAGGGATTTTGGTACTTTGGGGGATGTAAACGAACTTTTACTTTCGGCGGCTTTGACCGATATTGGAGGCACCGGCAGATCATCTTTTTTTAATCCTGAGCCTGCAGTTACCCAAGTTGCAATAAACTTTAGTGTGAAACCATTTGAAGAGGGGATGTATATTGACAACCAAGAAATTCCAAATCTGTCAAAAATTGAACTTTCTGCCCCAAGCGGAAACAACTAAAAAACTCTCTAAATCGAAACTTAAAAAATAAAGGTCCGCTAGTTAAAATTTTGAACTAGTGGACCTTTTTTAAATAAAATATTCCGTAAACTTTTAAGAATTAATTGGAGTGTTATTCTCAATTAAAATAAATCTCCCCCGGAATAATATCAAGAGTTAAGGTGGCGGTTTCTACATTAGAGGTTAAATTATAAACGCTCAAAGTTCCGTCACTTTGAAAATCCAGAGCATCCAGACCAAAGAGAAAATCGTTACTCACTCTCATATCGTAGAAATTGACGTTGTCAATTATTGTATTCGTTGGAAAAGTATCTGAGTTAACACTCGTACGATAAACCGAATTGTCTGCATAGAAGTAGAGGTTTCCTAAATCGTGATTTAAATCTGATGCTGAACTAATCGTGTCTGGAAAGTCAATGGTATCTAAAATCTCATCAGTAGTAGTATTAATCTTTATTAGGTTTTCAGAGCTTAATACCCAAAGATTATTTGCATCATCAATTTGAAGTGAGTTTGGTGAGTTTCCAACGGTAATACTTCCCTCAGATTGATCGGTAGTAGTATTGATGACATCTACTTGATTACCAAATCCAAAAATACCAGTGACTACATATAGCTTATTTCCAAAGGCAACTAACTCCTCAGGTAGATAACTAGTAGGTATAGTATCTACCACCGCATTTGTAGTTAAATCAATCACAGCAACATAATCATCGTCATCTGGGGTAAAATCACCCCAATTGGTAACGTAGGCTTTTCCATTACTTATTACCATATAACGCGGATTTGAAAGCCCAGAATTAATAGTTGCAACAGATTCAAAAGTGAAGCGGTTTACAACTTCAATTTTATTAGAAGCGTTAAGTACTATGTAAGCTAGGTCGTCAGAAAAAGCCATACTCTGCGCGGTATCGCCCAACGGTGTGCCATTCACAGTATTAAAAATGTTCTTCTCAACAGTTTGAAGGTCATTACTTACCCAGGCTACAGAGGCGTTACCTTGACCAAAGTTACCTTCATGTGAAATTAAAAGTCCAAAATCATAGTCGCCGCGCGGTTCAATGTTTACAAAATCATCATCGTTGCTACAGGAACTAAAAATTAAAAGTGTTAACAGTAAAAGAAAATTTAGGTTTTTTGTCATGGTTTTAAATATTAAATGTTAGTCTAAATGTAAAATTACGATTGGGCATTGGTCTAAATGCCACATTTTCGTAGTAAGTATTATATAAATTGTTTATTCTAAAATCGGCTGTAATTTGCCAGGATTCTAGAACATTAAAATCGTAAGCAATCCCAAAATTCGCTACATCAAAACCTTCCAGATTCCCTCCAATAATTTCGACTTCCCCATTATACAAATGCTGATAAAATGCTGAAAATTTCTTAATTGAGTAAGCAATTGAAGCATTGGCTTTATGCACTGGAACATAAAACAATCGTTGTTGCTTATCTAAATCTTCGGTTTCTGTAAACGAATAATTAAGCGCATATTGAATTTTATGGTTTTCTATTTTTTGCTGAAAACCTAATTCGGCCTCCAAACCATAGTGCCTTGCACTGGCAATATTTATAGGACTCCAAAATGCGGCACTGGGATTTGGTCGCCATTGAATTAAATCGGAAGTTTCAATATAAAACGTATTCAATTTCAGGTTCAAGTTTTTGTAGGTCATTTCGTGGCCTAAGTCAAATTGGAATGAAGATTCTGGTCTAAGGTTGAGGTTTCCGCCAGGATTCCAGTATAAATCGTTAAAGGTCGGTACCCTAAAATTTCTAGAGGCATTGAATTTAAGCTGATACCATGATGCCACTTGATAGTTGAAATCGCCCGAGAACACCAAAGGACTCTCAAAATCTGAAATCACATCCTGTCTAATGTTCAATGCATACTGAAACTTCTCAGCTGGTCTATGGCTCAAAATTGCAGTAGCTGAAAAGGCGTTTCTCTTGGCATCACCAAAACTATCACCTCGTCCTAGCATATTGGCAAAATCAGTGATTACCAAAAATTCCAATCGCTTATTGAATTTCCTTTCGTATTGATGTTTTATTAGCCAAGTGTTGACCTGCCCTTCCGAAAAATTCTCGCGGTCTTTATTCTCAAAATATCGAAATTGCTCAAAAAGGTGAACTGCCTTTAAGTTTGAACTCCAGTTTGGCTTAATATGCGCCCATTCCAGCATACTGCGATAATCTTCTGTTTCATACTTGTCATTGCTTTCGGCTAAAAGCGTTCCTGAAAACTCCCTATCACTACGGAAATTTTGGTGATAGGCCTTCAAAACATCGTGCTGTGATAATGTATAGCCCAAATTGAAGTTGACATCCAAATTGTTGAAGGCACCGTTTTCGTTTCTTCTGTCTGTGCCTAAGTATTTAAAATTATTTTCTGAACTCAGATAAGCTATTCCTGCATTGGCAGACAGTTTCCCGTTTCCGAAGTTGACTCGATAATTAGCTTGCCGGGTATCAAAACTACCGTAGCCTGTTCGAAGGAAATGTTCGAAACGTTCAGAAAAATCAATTTTGTTTTGTAAATGTACTGTACCTCCAATTGCACCACTTCCGTATTGAACGCTCCCGCCCCCGCTTCTTATGGTTAAATCGTCATAGTTTGAAGAGATAATGGTATTAAAGTCCACTTGACCGTTGAGTTGGCTATTGATATTGATTCCATTCCAAATAACGGCGGTTTGAGCCGCATTGGTGCCGCGAAAAGATGGTGAGGATACCATGCCATAACCATTTTCCCTCAAGTAAATATTGGAATTGAATCGCAACAGATCTGTTAATGAACGACCATTGCTTTCCATGATACTATCATTTAAAACTATGGATTTATAACCAACAGAATAGCGCTTCAGCTTAATATCGCTCAAAAGCACCTCATCTAGTTGTTGGATGGAGTCCATAACAGATTGAGCACATAAATGATGTACTGAAGCCAGCAGTAAAAAGACGTAAATTATTAGTTTCATATCGTCCGGACCTTTTTTCCCGAAGGCCGTTTTGATGATGAATTAAGGCAGGTCTCCTGACTCGTAATTTGTTACCAACCTTCCCAAGGATTCTGTCATTGCGAATCACACGTTTTCAGTGTGATGTGGCAATCTCCTTAGTGGCATGAAGTAGTAACAACTCAAAAGAGATATCTAATTTAGCTCGATATATACTTACAGTTGCGGGAACAGTTCTGGATTTTCACCAGATTCCCTTTTAATCGACGCAGTCACTCCGAACTCGTTTCGGGGTCTGTTTAATGTTGAACCCAAAACAATCTTCGTTGACTCCGTCAAACCAAAATTCAACGCGAAACTACTATTAATATTCCATTCTGCAATTTTTATTGTGATTTGATTGACTTTTTGCGCAAAGACTGGACAAATTGAAATTGCTTAAATCACTTCGTAGCCTTACTTTTGAAGACTAACTACATCTAAGAATGCGCATTTTAAGATACCTCATCATTTTTTTAACCACCGTGTTCATTACTGGTTGCAAAGACAGTCCAAATCAGAAGGTGGAACCAAATCCCATTTCCGAAGGGAATGTAGCTCCATTTAAACTGAACTATGCTGAAGGCTTTGAGCTTATATCCCAAGAAAACTTAAAAATATTAAAGGTAATAAACCCTTGGCCAAATGCCGATAAAACTTACAACTATGCGCTTATTCCAAAAACGGATGCTGCGGCATTTACATTTAATGAATCTGAATTTGATGGTGTTATATTGACCCCAATTGAAACGGTAGTTATCACCTCAACCACCCATATCCCAGCTTTGGAACTTTTGGGCGTTGAAAAAAGCCTCATCGGTTTTCCAGGAACAGACTACATTTCATCCAAGAAAACCAGAGCTCTTATTGATACTGAGAAAATCAGGGAACTAGGAAAAAATGAAGGAATTAACACCGAAGTGCTTTTGGATTTGCAACCTGAAGCAGTAGTCGCCTTTGGCGTTGAGGGCACAAATAAAAGCCTCAACACCGTTCAAAAATCTGGAATCCCCATAATCTATAACGGCGATTGGGTTGAAAAAACACCATTGGCAAAAGCAGAATGGATAAAATTTTTCGGAATCCTGTTCAACAAAGAAAAGCAAGCAGATTCTATTTTCAATCAAATTGAAAATAACTATAAAGAGGCACAAAAATTAGCAGTAAAAGCCAAAAACCAACCCACGGTATTGTGCGGGGCTATGTACAAAGATGTTTGGTATTTACCATCTGGGACTAGCCCAGAGGCGCAGTATTTGAAAGATGCCAACGTAAACTACCTATGGAGCGAAACACAAGGGAAAGGAAGTTTAGCTTTGAGTTTTGAAGTTGTTTTTGAGAAAGCTAAGAATGCAGAATTATGGTTAAGTCCATCTTACTATACCAGCTTGGAAGCCATGGAAAAAGGAAATCAGCATTACAAGGAATTTGAAGCCTTTAAAAACAAGGAGGTCTATTCATTTTCAAACACCACAGGCAAAACAGGAGGCGTCTTATATTACGAATTAGGAATTGCAAGACCTGATTTAGTGCTTAAGGACATGATTAAAATTTGTCATCCTGATGTATTGGAAGACTATGAAACCACTTTTTTCAAGAGGTTGGAATAAAATTCATTTATATAATTCAAGTTTCAACTTGTCCGCCTTATCCGCCCAATGGCGAAGAAAGAGAAACTGAAAGGTCTTAAAAGCTAAATATCTTGTCTCCAGCGGAAATTAAAGTACTAAACTTAATTCTCCTCCTTTAAAAGGAGGAGTGGTTTTGCTCTCAATATGAGCGAGCAAAAGCGAGGTGGTTTATGACGAAAAATAATTTAATGGTCTTATAATATCAGTTTGATTTTTTAGAAGGTTATATTTAAATTCAAAATGACACCAAAAACCAAATACTCGTTCTTGCTTTTGGCCATTATCCTTGTGATATGCTTTGCTGTAAACATAAGCATGGGTTCGGTTTCAATAAAGTTTTTGGAAGTAGTATCGAGTATTTTTGGCTTCACTGAAAATTATATTATTCAAAATTATAGATTACCAAAAGCAATAACGGCCATTTTAGTTGGGTCTGGATTGGGTATTTCGGGGTTGTTGATGCAAACGCTTTTTAGGAACCCACTTGCAGGACCGTTTGTTTTAGGTATTAGTTCGGGCGCAAGCCTTGGTGTGGCCCTAATTATTCTTGGCTCTGGTTTATTTGGTGGCGTTTTAGCAACAGCTTTAATATCTAAATGGAGCATTGTTATTGCCGCAAGTTTAGGAAGTTTTCTGGTTCTTTTAGCTGTTTTGGCAGTTTCGTACAAGGTTAAGGATACTATGGCCATTTTGATTATTGGTTTGATGTTTGGCAGTATTACCGCTGCTGTGGTTAGCGTGCTCAGTTACTTTAGCTCCGCCGAACAGTTACAGCAATACATTTTTTGGGGCTTTGGTAGTTTAGGAAATTTGACCTGGTCTGAACTATTGATATTCTTTGGAATTTATCTCATTGGTCTATTGCTAACAGTAAGGTCACTAAAAGCCTTAAACAGTTTTCTTCTAGGTGAGAATTATGCAAAAAGTATGGGCTTAAATATCAAACAAAGCCGACTAACAATAATTATAGCCACCAGCCTTTTGGCAGGAACAATTACCGCTTTTGCTGGGCCTATTGCCTTTATTGGTTTAGCAATCCCTCACCTGACTAGACAGATTTTTGACACCTCAGACCATAAAATCCTTATACCAGCAGTTTTTTTATTTGGTGCAATCGTGATGTTGATTTGTGATACCATAGCTCAGTTACCAGCATCTGATTACACACTACCCATTAATGCCATAACCTCTTTAGTTGGCGCCCCAATAGTCGTTTGGTTATTGGTTAGACAGAAAAAAATGGTGTTTTAATAGCCCCTCCGTAGGAAATCGAAATCGAAACTGAAGACGAAAACAGAATGCTAGTCGAAGTCAAAGCGTAGGTGTGAAATTGAATTTGGAGTATGAGAATAGTCATCACCTAAAAAACGTGAAGAATCAAAAAGGACACTAAGTCCAATCCCTTCTGAAAACAAAAACCATAGACAACCAACAACCGCCCACCAACTATAAACTTGTCGAGAACAACTGCTAACTGCATACTGCCGACTTCTAACCGGGTACTGCCGTCTGCTAACTGCCTACTGCCCACTTCAGACTACGAACTTCAGACTACGAACTTCCAACTTCCCACTTCCCACTTCTCACTACACACCAATCACCACTCACTAACCACTCCCTACTACCAACCACCTACTACCTACTGCCCACTGCCCACTACCAACTGTCTGCCGTCTACCATCTAACGACTACCGACTAAAAACTTATCCCTAACTTTGTTTAAAATCCACTCATGAAAAAACACCTACTACTTCTAATATTTATATCCAGCCTTTCTTTCAGTCAGACGAAAATAATTGATAATGAAACCAAATATCCTGTTTCTTTTGCAACAGTCTCATTTGGTGATGGCCAGGGCATTTTTGCCGATGATGATGGGATGTTCATTTTTACTAAAAAGCTATACCCCGATGTAGATTCACTTTTCATTTCAGCGCTTGGCTTTAAAGACTTAAAACTTCCTACCGAAAACCTACCTAAAATTATTGCAATGGAATCTGAGATTTCAGAGTTGGATGAAGTGGTACTAAACGCTAAAATCGATAGAAAATTTAAGAAAGAGGAAATCAAACCCTACTTAGATGATGATTATTATAAATGCTGGTTGCCGACCATAGAGAGCGAGATTGCCGTATTTTTTCCAAATGAAAATGAAAAGCTAAAAAAAATCACTTCGGTCGTATTTCCTTTAGCTTTGGAATCTAGGGACTGGAATAAGCGCAAACGCTCCAATGCCGATAAAAGGCCATTTTCAACGTTGTTTAAAGTAAATTTTTATAAGAATGACAATGGTCTACCAGGCAAGATCTTCAATACTACCAATATTGTATTTAGGGCCACTGAAAAAAATGGTGACGAATTTGAATTGGAGGTTGCTGAAAACAATCTATTTTTCCCAGATAACGGGTTTTTTGTGTCTCTTCAAGTTTTGGGTTACACCGATAAAAACGGTAAGCTATTGCCAAATAAAAAATATAAAGAAATTAAGGGGCGAAATGGAACCGTAAAAATCCCAACCAATTTTAGACCATTACTGCCATTTACCGATGAAATTGACGGTCATCGAACTTACATAAAACGTGTTTTTATTAATGGAAATAATTGGGTTCAATTTAAAACAGGTAATGGAATCGAATCTAGCTTACTAAGAAATAACATCAATAACTACGGCATTGGTATAAACTATAACGAATATAAAGATGAATGAAATTTGGCACTATTATCTTATGGCAGTGATTTACATTTTTGCGGGTGTAATGCATTTTGTAAAACCTAAGATGTATATGCGGGTCATGCCTGATTATTTACCAAAACATAAGTTGTTGGTTTACCTAAGTGGCATTGCCGAAATTGTTTTGGGTGCTGCGCTTTTTATACCTCAACTAAAGGCTATCGCCATTTACGGTATTATTACAATGCTCATTGTTTTTCTAATAGTGCATTTTAATATGCTCAAAGGCGGAAAAGCGGCTGCTGGTATTCCAACCTGGATATTGATTTTACGAATCCCGATGCAATTCGGATTGATGTATTGGGCTTGGTGGTATTTGGGGAATTAGGCAATAGGCATGAGGTGTTAGGGATGAGGTATTAGGGATGAGGTATTAGGTAAAAGATATAAGTTATTTGATTTTTCGATTTGGAATTTAGAATTTGGAATTTGGAATTTCTTAAGCTTAATTTTCCTTCGGAAATTTCCTTTGGATTTCACGAATCAAGTGTTCCAATCCATTAATTTTAAGCTCATAAACCTGATTGAGCATATCGCCCAATTTTCCTTCTGGAAAACCTTTACCATGATACCAAACAACATAATGCTCGGGAAGGTCAATTAGATAGCGACCCTCATATTTACCATATGGCATTTTGGTGTGCGCAAGTTTGATTAGAAAATCTTTATCCGGCAGCAAATTCAATTATTTTGAAGCATAGTCCACATACTTCGAAAGTTCGCTTTTTATAAAATCAGACCACTCCGCTTGTTTTTCAACTATTAAGGAATGGTTGGTTTCATCATCATAGCGATATTGCTCCTTGGCTAGTTCGATGTTTATTTTATCGTGAAGTGCATTCAACTCCTTCTTGATATTTGGAGAAATTTTAAGCTTGGAGATTTGGCTTCTTAATTTTCGCACATACAATTCGGTTAAATCAAAATGCAATTGTTCATGCGCAAGTATATAATCATTTGCTCTTTCTTTGATGTACCAAGACTTGTTAGGGTAAAAATGAGCTTCAACATTTGTGTCAAAGCTAACGTAGCCTCGGTCGCTGGATTCCTTAACCGAAAAAGAAAAGGTTATTCCAGACGCAACCATTGCAGCTGCCGATGTATTTTGCTGTGGCGCCCCTTTAAAGTCAGTCCATTCCAGTTTTTTTTCGGCAGACCACGAGATAACCTCCCCATCAATTGGATAAAGGCCAAAAAACAAAAAAAAACAAATTAGAGATTTCATAATAGTATCTATAAAATATTTTTAATCCCAGTTGAACGTGATAACTTTTTCAATATCGGGGTTTAAACTGTGATGAACTGGGCATGTATTAGCAGTATGTTCTAATATATTTTTGGTCTTTTGGTCAACTTTAAGCGGAAGTGTGAGCGTTACTTCAATTTTTGAAATCCGCCTAGGATTGCTTGCCATGGTTTTTGTGACGTTGGCAACGGCACCTTTTAATTCAATATCCATGTCTCTCGCCTTAATGCCCATAACGGTTAGCATACAACTGGCTAAACCAGTGGCCACGGTATCAGTTGGCGAAAACGCCTCTCCTTTTCCATTATTATCTATCGGAGCATCGGTAATAAAGGTATTACCAGATTTTAAGTGTTCACTTTTTGTTCTCAATTCTCCGAGATAGGTCACTTTAGAGGTCATAATTTTGCTTCTTTAATAGTTAATTCGTCAAACATAACAACGTAAACAGCCTCATTGTAGTACCCACCAAACAATTTTTTATTGTATCTAAATTTATTCTCAACATATTCCGTCTCTAAATCCTTAGCGGAAGCATCGTACAAATTCTCCGCATAGGCTAAGCGTAGTAGTAAATCAAGTGTTAAATCAAATCCACGTATCGCATATTTATTTGGGCTTACATTATAGATTCTTCTGTATGACTTTACAAATGCATTATTTGATGTTGAAACATCGGTAGTCTTATTTGTTGAAGGATAGTGGAATTTCAAATTGGATAGATGATAGTTCGAAATTTCCTTTCCGTCGAAAGCACCGGTCTTATTAGTTGTCATTAGTACAATTTTAGTATCCTCAACATTCATTCCGTTAATCATACTAATTACGTTTGATGCAAATCCTTCATTTTCTGTCTCAAGGAAAATAATATTTCGTCCTGGCTTAATAACCCCTTCCAAGTCAACCTTATAAATAAAATAGGCCTCGTTTCCATCTTTATTTTTTCTAGAAAATAATTGAACAGCGGTAGGAAATTCTGTTTTAAGCTTATTGCTGATTTCGGTATTTTTTGAGTCGGCAACGATAACAACATTTTTAGGCATAGAATCTGCCTTTACGAACTTTATCATTGTCTCTTCCAATAAGATTTTTGATGGAACGGTTTGATAAACATTATCGTACAGATTTTTTGGTGTCGTTAGCGGTGATAATACAGGAACCTGATTCTTCTTAAGCTCAGAAGCCACCTTGTCAAAATTAGCGGTCAATAGTGGCCCAATTACCGCATCGTAATCGGTAAAATCATTTTCACGTAAAATCTTTGAAACTTCTGAAGCTTGATTTTTCGTGTCAAACACTTTTAGATTAGTTGAGATTCCCAAGTTTTTGGCAGAATCCAATGCAATTAAAACCCCGGCATGAAAATCTAGGGATACTTTTAAAAGTGCATCTGTTTTAATCGACCTTTTAACCGCCTTTACACTATCCATATTCAATTTATGGGTTCGATAAGGTAGCATTAATGCGATACGCTTTTCATTGAAATTCGTCAATTGGGTAGTCAAATCAGTATTGGTCATATCCTCCATCAACAGCGTAGTTCTCGTATCTCCCGGAACCTTTAAGACCATACCCAATTTTAGACCGTCTTCCTTTAGAATCGGATTTAATTCTTCCAACTGCTCCTGAGTGACGCCAATTTTTCTGAAAATGGACAAATAACCTTCACTTTTCTCAACGGTGTAGTAATTGAATTCGTCATCTACTTTCTTTTCTTCATCGACGGAAATGTTTGGCACATTGAGCATTTGTCCAGGTTGTAAAATAGCCTCCATTTTAGGATTCATTGCTTCCAATTCTGGAACGGTTATCCCGAATTTATAAGCAATTCGCCATTTGCCCTCTCGTGGTTTTACCTCGTACTTTTGGAGTGTGTTTGTTAATGGTATCTCTTCTGTTTCCTTATATTTCGGAATTTGAATACGGTCACCTTTCCTTAGATTTTCGGCATATAAGCGTTTATTGTGCTTTTTAATCTCATCTATACTCACACCGTATTCCTTAGAAAGGCTGTAAAGCGTTTCTTTGCGTTTGACTCGATGTTTTTTGAAACCAACTAATTCCTTTGAACTGATTTTGACCGAATCAATCTCGCTTTCATTTATTGACGATTTTGGGATTATCAAAACCATATTAGGTTTCAGGCCCTGATTAGCATCAGGATTCAAGGCTATCAAATCTGAAGCGGTCACCAAGTATTGCTTGGAAATACTTTCAATGGTATCGTCCTGTGAAACCTTATGGGTTTTATACTCTTGCGCTGAAATTAAATGGCTGGCAAGTAGAAGAAATAGTGCTATTAATTTTTTCATATTCATCTCCCGCAAAGGCGGGAGTCTCTATTTAAATAATCAGTTATCATTCGATTTTAGAATCGGTTTAGGGTATCCAATTTATTAATCTTTACCTAAAGCATCAATATATTGTAGATTGCCGCACTTCGACTTCGCTCAGTACAGGCTCTCGTACCTCCCTCGCAATGACATTTTGCTGCTGTTTTTAAACTTTCACAGTGTAATAAAAACTGCGAATGTCATTGCGAACGAAGTGAAGCAATCTCATTAATTTAGCTCTTAGATTGCTTCGGTCCTACCTCCTGCCTGCCTGCAGGCACGGCCCTCGCAATGACAAAATTCAACTTTGCATTATTCCCACTCAATCGTCGCGGGTGGTTTCGAACTAATGTCGTACACAACTCTATTAACGCCTTTTACCTTGTTTATTATTGCATTTGAGGTCTTTTGTAAAAATTCATAAGGCAAATCAACCCAATCTGCCGTCATTCCATCTGTACTTTCAACTGCTCTTAAGGCCACACATTTTTCATAAGTTCTTTCATCGCCCATAACCCCTACACTATTTACTGGTAGCAACATGGCGCCTGCTTGCCAGACTTGGTCGTAAAGATTCCAGGCTTTTAAATTATCTATAAAAATCGCATCAACTTCTTGTAAGATACGCACTTTTTCGGCCGTAATATCGCCCAGAATTCGTATTGCCAGACCAGGACCAGGAAAAGGATGTCTACCTAAAATATCTGGATTCATATCCATTGATTTACCAACTCGCCTCACCTCATCCTTGAACAAGGATTTCAATGGCTCGACTATTTTCAGCTTCATAAAATCTGGCAAACCGCCAACATTGTGATGGCTCTTTATCGTTGCGCTCGGTCCTCCCGTTGCCGAAACACTTTCTATCACATCTGGATAAATTGTTCCCTGTGCCAACCAGACCACATTATCAATTTCATGGGCCTCATCATCAAATACCTCAATAAACGTCTTACCTATAGCTTTCCTTTTTTTCTCAGGATCACTTTCCCCTTTCAGTGCATCCAAAAAGCGTGCCGAAGCATCTACGCCCTTCACGTTCAGCCCCATACCTTCGTATTGTTGAAGTACGCTTTCAAACTCGTTTTTGCGCAGCAAACCGTTATTTACGAAGATGCAATAGAGATTTTTTCCAATGGCTTTATGAAGTAGCATTGCTGCAACTGAAGAGTCTACTCCACCTGAAAGACCAAGAACTACCTTATCATTTCCTAATTTTTGCCGAAGTTCCTCAACGGTTTCTTCTACAAAGGATTGCGGGGTCCAATCTTGTTCTACTTGAGCGATGTTAACGAGAAAATTTTCCAGTAGTTGCTTACCGTCGGTGGAATGATAGACTTCTGGGTGAAATTGGATACCGTAGGTTGGTTCGCCTTCAATTGCAAAAGCTGCATTTTCAACGTCCTTGGTACTCGCAATCAACTTCCCATTTTCTGGGAGTTGTTTAATGGTATCACTATGACTCATCCAAACCTGACTTCCTGATTCAATGTGCTCAAAAAGTGGCTCATCGACCTTTACATAAGCTAGATTTGCCCTACCGTATTCGCGGGTGTTTGACTCCGCCACATTTCCGCCTGAAAAGTGAGCGAGATACTGGGCACCGTAACATACAGCCAGCAGTGGTTTTTTACCTCGTATCCCATCAAGATTGGGATGCAATGCAGATTCGCTCCTTACGGAAACTGGACTACCGGAAAGTATTACAGCTTTAAAACTATTTGAATCACTCGGGATTTTATTGTAAGGATGAATTTCACAGTAGATATTCAATTCCCTTACTCTTCGGGCAATGAGTTGGGTGTATTGCGAACCGAAATCTAAAATTAGAACTTTATTGTGTTGCATGCACAAAAATAGCGATTGATTTTAGAAAGCGCTTTTAGACCCTTTGGTTTTTTAGTTGAATTATTAACAAACTGAATTGACTTTTTGGCTTATTGTTTTCATTATTCATGTGTGATATCTGTCCTTTCGAGCGTAGTCGAGAAATCTATCAAATTTAACTCCAATAGGTCTCGACTCCGCTCGACC
>JBCCOJ010000035.1:0-19466 GCA_039025415.1 Bacteroidota bacterium
CCTTCTTGAGCGGCAATATAACCTTGTACTGACGTTTTTAGAGCCTCCTTTAAAGCACGAGAAATCTCGGTGCTAAATTGTCTTCTGCTATTTTCTGCAAAGAGATTAACAAATGACATCCTAACCAAAGCCTCATAATTTGATTTGGCCATCTCAATAGCCCTTTTTCTAACATGTTTCCTTTGCCTATCGTCAGTTAAAAAAGTGGAATTCAATAAACATATTCCTACAACTGATTTTGGCTTTATACGGGCAATCGCTAGCGCCACATATCCACCCATAGAATGGCCTATAATCTTAAATTTATCAAGATTTAATTCTTCTGCAATGAACAATACGGCCATTGCCATATCTTCCATGGAGTGCACATAACCAATACAGCCTGATTGGCCATGACCTAACAAGTCAATTCTAATAATACGGTTTGTGCTAAATACGCTCTGAGGTATGTAATCCCACATTGAGGAGTTTTCTAAAAAACCATGTAAGAGTATAATTGGTCTTCCTTCTCCAGTTTCCTCGTAACACAGCTTTGTACCTCTATATTCTGTCTTCATCTATTAGGTAAAACATATATTTGTCGTGACCCAAAGGGTTAAAGCTTAAAATTATGAATAAATCCAAGGACATTTTACTAGTTGGCTTTACATTATTTTCGCTTTTTTTTGGTGCAGGTAATTTGTTGATACCGCCACTTTTGGGTTATCAAGCCGGTGAAGACTGGTTCTTGGTCACCATAGGTTTTATCATCACAGCGGTAATAATCCCCATTATTGGAATTATAGCCCACGCCAAGCTTCAAGGCACCCTATTTGACTTTGGTAAAAAGGTTTCAGTCAAATTCAGCTTTGTGTATTGTGTTCTTATCTACCTAATCGCCATTACAATACCATCGCCACGAACTGCTGCAGCGACCCATGAAATAGCCATGGCCCCACTCATTGATATCAACCCTCTGTTCACTAGTGCCATTTACTTTGGCTTGGTACTAATCTTTGTACTTAATCGCTCGGCAATCGTCAGTCTAATTGGTAAGTTTCTTACACCAGTAATTGTAAGCATCCTTCTTTTAGTCATTATAATTGGGTTTTTCAACGCAGAATTGATTACAGAAAATACAAACTTTGAAACTCCCTTAATTACCGGAATTCTTGAAGGCTATCAAACCTTTGATGCTATTGGAGCGGTGGTCGTTGGTGCCGTTATTATTATTTCGATAAATCAGCGGATTTCCATCGAAGCAACATCCAAGAAAAAATTGATTATTAAATCAGGTTTACTCGCTGGCCTTGGATTATTTGTAATCTACGCAGGGTTAATTGCCACTGGCGCTTATTACGGTTCTGAAATTGAATTAAATAAAACTTTGAATAGCGATATGCAACGCGCTAATCTCTTACGCTACATTATTTCTTCTGCTTTGGGAAATTTTGGTAATACAATGTTGAGCGTTTTAATTTCATTAGCCTGTTTTACAACCGCAGTTGGTATTGTTACCGGTGCATCAGACTATATGAAAGGGCTTTTCAAAGATTCACAACTCGCATATCTAATCACTGCTATTTTTGGCTGTGTTATAGGTATAGTAATTGGACAGCTGGATTTCAATTCCATTATCATCATCGCCGTACCTATATTATTGTTCATCTATCCCATTACCATTGTCTTGATTTTTCTAAATGTCCTGCCGGAAAAATATGCAACTTCCCGAATTTTCAAATCAGTGGTGCTGGTAACCTTTCTTTTTACAATTCCAGATATTATTGGCTTTATTAAACCTTCGGAAACATTAAGCCATGTTACCTATTACATTCCATTAGCAGACTTTAATCTTGGTTGGGTTTTACCTGCTCTTATTACTTTGATGTTTTTAATGATATTTGAAACTGTAAAGACGAAAAGGAGCTGATTTTTTGATAAGAATCCACCTCCTCACCTTTTGTGCGGATACGGCGGGCAAGAGATTTCAATTTCAATCTAACCCATTCATTAAATCCTCAATCTCTTCAGCCTCAATCGGGATATTCCCCATCAAATTTATAGGCTCGCCTTCCTCTTGAATAACTACATCATCCTCCAAACGAATACCGAAGCCCTCATCTGGGATATAAATTCCTGGTTCAACGGTAAACACATTGTTGGCCTGCATAGATTCAGTTAAAATCCCATAGTCGTGGGTGTCCAAACCAATATGATGCGAAGTCCCATGCATAAAGTATTTTTTGTAAGCTGGCCAATCCTTATCCTCGTTTTGAACGTCAGCCTTGTCCAACAAGCCTAAGCCCAATAATTCAGAGGTCATTAAATTACCAACCTCAACGTGATAGTCGTCCCAGAATGTTCCCGGAACTAGCATTTTTGTGGCCTCTTTTTTAACACGATTAACAGCATTGTAAACGTCTTTCTGTCGTTTACTAAAGGTTCCTGAAACCGGAATAGTTCGACTTAAATCACTGGAATAATAAGCGTATTCTGCACCAGCGTCAATCAATATCAAATCACCAGCTTTGCACTGCTGGTTATTTGCAATATAATGTAAAACATTAGCATTATTGCCTGATGCAATAATTGGCGTATAAGCAAAACCCTTTGAGCGATTGTTTAAAAATTCATGCATAAACTCGGCCTCAATATTATATTCCCAAACTCCAGGCTTTACAAAATCCAATACCCTACGGAATCCCTTCTCTGTAATATTACAAGCAGTTTGCATTAATTCGAGTTCGATAGAATCCTTTACAGATCGCAAGCGCTGTAAAATGGGATTACTTTTTGCAACAGAATGTGCTGGATACTTATCTTTTAACCATTTTACAAATCGTGCTTCCCTGGTTTCGGTTTCAACATTGGCACGATAATGCTCGTTGGTATTTATGTAGATGGTATCACATTGGGTCATCAATTCGAAAAGAATTTTTTCCAAATCCTTCAACCAATAGACCGTTTTAATTCCACTGGTTTCAAAAGCAGCTTCCTTTGTTAATTTTTCACCTTCCCAAACCGCAATATGTTCATTGGTTTCTTTTAAAAATAGAATTTCACGATGCTTCTCCCTTGGTGCGTTTGGGAACAATACCAATATACTTTGCTCTTGGTCAACACCACTTAAATAAAAGATGTCACGGCTCTGCTCAAATGGCATGGTACTATCTGCGCTAATGGGATAAATGTCGTTACTATTAAAAATCGCAAGGCCATTGTCTTTCATTTTAGACATAAAGTTTTTGCGGTTTTTAATAAATAAGTTCTTATTGATTCTGTCGTATTTCATATCGCTTTTACTTCTTTTTTCAAAAGTACAAATTATAAAAGGGCTAAGGAAAGTCGAGGTATATATGAAATACAAATAAGTTTGGCTAAATTTGAGAAATTAATCCTTTTACAATGTTCAAAAAAATAGTTCCCCCTTTTTTATTCTTTTTCTCCTTTTTTTCATTTTCTCAACAACCCGCAACCGATATGTCGGTGGTTGAATCTGCCTTAACCCAAAAAAAGCAACGTATTGAAAACTCATTAGTTAAGAATGTGGCTTTTAAAAATATTGGGCCAACTGTAATGAGCGGGCGCGTCACAGACTTAGACGTTAATCCAGAAGACCCAACAGAATTTTATGTCGGTTATGCATCGGGTGGCGTTTGGCACACCAAGAATAATGGAACAACTTTTACCCCAATTCTAGATAACGCCCCAACGCAAAATGTCGGGGACATTGCCGTTGATTGGGGAACCAGAACTATTTGGGTGGGGACCGGAGAGAACAATGCTTCGCGTTCTAGCTATGCTGGTATAGGGATTTTGAAATCTACCGATAACGGTGAAACTTGGCAAAATGCGGGTCTAAAAGATTCTCATCATATTGGCCGTATTCTTATAAATCCAAACAATCCCAATAACGTTGTAATCGGAGTTACGGGGCATCTTTACTCTCCAAACAAAGAACGCGGAATCTATAAAACCACTGATGGCGGTAAAACATGGTCCCAAAAACTTTATATTGATGATATGAGCGGAATCATTGATATCGATGTTGATGCCAAAAATTTCAATTTGATGTTTGCCTCATCATGGACCAAAGATAGAAAGGCATGGAATTTTGACGGAAGTGGAAATAATTCTGCCATTTATAAAAGTACCGATGCTGGTGAAACTTGGACGAAGGTCTCAACAGAGAAGAGCGGCTTCCCTACCGGGCAGGGCGTTGGACGAATTGGGCTAGCCATCTACGACGAGAACACCATTTATGCTGTTCACGACAGTCAGTTTAGACGACCTTCAGAAAACAAAAAAGATGGTGACAACCAGAATTTGACCAAGGAAGATTTTAAAACCATGTCTTCTGAATCTTTTCTTAAACTTGATGATAAGAAACTTAATACCTTCCTTAAAAGAAACGGTTTTCAAGAAAAATACCGGGCCGAAAACGTCAAACAAATGGTACGCGTTAAAGATGTTGAGCCTATCGATTTAGCAAATTATCTCGAAGATGCCAATTCTATGCTTTTTGACACACCAGTAGTTGGCACAGAAGTCTATAAAAGCACTAATGGCGGATTGACTTGGAAAAAAACCCATGACAATTATCTCGATGGTATTTATTTCAGTTACGGTTATTATTTTGGGCAAATCCATGTGGCTCCAAATAATCCTGAGAATATCTACATCTACGGTGTACCGATTGTTAAATCCAAAGATGGCGGAAAAACCTTCACCTCAATTAGCGCCGAAAACGTACATGCTGACCATCATGCGCTTTGGATAAATCCAAAAAATCCAAATCATCTCATCAATGGTAATGACGGTGGCGTCAATATCACTTATGACGATGGTGAGAATTGGATAAAGAATAATTCCCCATCAGTCGGGCAATTTTATGCAATAAACGTCGACAATGCCAAACCCTATAACGTTTATGGCGGCTTGCAAGACAACGGTGTTTGGAAAGGCGCCCATAATGCACGAGAAGATAAAGGCTGGCACCAAAGCGGTCAATACCCTTGGGAAAGTATCATGGGTGGCGATGGTATGCAAATTCAAGTTGATAGTAGAAATCATAACATTGTTTACACAGGTTTTCAATTTGGAAACTATTATAGATTGAATCTTGAGGATAATAAACAAACCTATATCCAACCCAAACACGAATTAGGCGAGACCCATTACAGGTTTAATTGGCAGACACCTATTTTATTATCACCCCACAATCAGGACATTCTATATTTAGGTGGAAATAAATTAATGCGATCCATGAACAACGGTGATGATTGGGAAGCAATTAGTGACGATTTAACCAACGGTGGCAAAAAAGGAAATGTAGCCTACGGGACGTTGACTTCAATTAGTGAAAGCCCCTTTCAATTCGGATTGATTTATACTGGAAGCGATGATGGCATTGTAGCCTTAACAAAAGATGGAGGAGCAAGTTGGAGGTCGATTTCAGCTTCGTTTCCTAAAGATCTTTGGGTTAGTCGGGTTATAGCATCAGAGCATAAGAAGGAAAGGGTTTACGTTTCGCTAAATGGTTATCGCTGGGATGATTTCAATACGTACGTTTACATGAGTAACGACTACGGAAATACATGGAAGGACATAAGTTCAAACATCCCAAAAAGCCCAGTTAATGTTATTCGTGAGGATTCTGAAAATGAAAATATCCTTTATTTAGGTACCGATAATGGCGCTTACATCTCATTTAATCAAGGTGACAAATGGGAAGCATTTAGCAAGAACCTTCCGGCAGTTGCTGTTCATGATATCGTTTTACATCCTGAAGAAAAACATCTTTTAATTGGTACGCATGGCCGAAGCATTTATAAAACAGACATTGCGCCAATTCAAAAAATGTCGAATGAAATGATGTCTAAGCCAATTACACTTTTTGATGTGCAAGACGTTCGATTTTCATCCCGTTGGGGTAGTAGTTGGAGCCAATGGTTTGATGCTTATGAACCTGAATTGGATGTTACATTTTATTCAAATTCCCCAGGCAAAAAAAGCATTCAAATTTTATCTGAAAAAGGTAATCTACTAAATGAAATAGAGGTTGAAAGCGATAAGGGTTTTAACTACACTAGCTATGATTTGACACTGTCAAATAAGGGCAAAAAATTACTATTGAAAGAAAACGAAAACGTCATCGTAGAAAAAGCTAAAAATGAAAAATACTACTTGCCAAAAGGCACTTATACGATAAAATTGAATGGGGAAAATATCAATTTCGAAGTAAAGTAATACAATTCTGACTTGATAACGAAACTGATGAAAAGATTGTAAGAAGTCAATATGTTAAAATTTAAAAATAAATGCAAAACAATGTCAAAAATGACCTTACTAAGCAAAGGACTCAATTATTATTAGCATTTTAACATCAAAGTTAATTCATCAATCATGCTTCATCGTTTTGCGTTATTATTAACGCTAGTTTATTGTTCATTTCTTCCGGCTCAAACCAATATTACCGATCAGCTTAAAATGTTTTTTGACTGTAATGTTTGTGATAATGAGTACCTCAGGCAAAATCTAGGGAATGTACAGTTTGTTCGAGACCAGTTTTTAGGCGAAGTCCATGTTTTTGTTGTTTCTCAGAGAAATGGAAGTGGCGGCAGAAGTTATGAAATGGAATTTATAGGTAAAGAGGAATTGGACTTCATCTCCTACAAATTGATTTTCTCTACAGATGGAAATATGACTCGAGACGAAGTGCGCCAAAGAGTTTTGGAGCAGCTAAAATTAGGCTTGGTGCGTTTTTGGATAGCAAAAGGAACAACAGACTTAGTAACGGTTAGTGTTCCAGTTCCTGATGATACAAAAGAAGTGGTCGAAGAAAATGATCCATGGGATTACTGGCTCTTTCAAGTTGGTGCAGGTGGGTTTTTTGATGGTCAGGAGCAAAGTAGATTTAGTAACATTAATGTTAATGCTTCAGCACGACGCGTTACCGAGAAGAACAAGTTCTCATTAAGAATGAGGTTTAGTGAGAACAGAAATATTTTTGAATTTGAAGGGGAAGAAATTGTTGGTGTTAATGATCGTAAATTTATTAATGTTAGTGATATTTTAAGTATTAATAACCATTGGTCTTATGGTTTTTTCGGTAGAATAGGGTCTTCTACTTTCGATAATTTTGATTTATCCTGGACGATTCGTCCTGCTCTTGAATATAGTTTTTTTGATTATGTGGATTCAGCGAAAAAACAACTAACGATATCCTACAGAAATGGAATTCGATTCAATGACTATATAGAACAAACTCTTTTTAATGAAACCGAGGAGTATTTCTGGGAGCACGGCTTACAGGTAGGTGGCCGAATCAATCAAGAATGGGGTAATCTTAATGGAGAAATCTCAATTAATCAATTTTTAAATGAACCCGATTTATATGCGGTTAACTTTTTTGTTGGAACACGAATTCGCTTATTTAAAGGGTTTAATTTTAATGTTAGTGGTAGTTATTCTATCACAAGAAATCAGGTAAATCTTCCAGGTGGAGATCTTTCTTTAGAAGAACTTTTGCTGCAACAACAGCAATTGCAGTCTGGCTACAATTATTTTGTAAATATTGGTTTCAGCTATGCATTTGGGTCAATCTATAATACTATAGTTAATCCTAGATTTGACTTTTAATTAAAATCATTCTAAATAAATAATTATGATGACCGTCAGTTGCTTAAACGTGGCTTGTGCAGTATTTTTGTTATACTAATACAAATATTCGATGTACAATGAGTGGAATTTTAAATTCATCAATTGGAAGAAAGTTTGCAATGGCACTTTCAGCGCTCTTCCTAATGATCTTTATTTTACAGCATTTTGCAATAAATATACTTTCTGTTTTTAGTGCAGAATGGTTCAATGAAGCATCACACTTTATGGGTACTTTTTGGGCCGTCCAATTTATACTGCAACCCATTTTAATTTTTGGGGTTATTTTTCATTTTGCCATGGGTTTTGTCTTGGAAATAAAAAACAGAAATGCCCGTCAAGTTGGTTATGCTTCAAACAGCAGAAACGATAATTCTAGCTGGATGAGTAGAAATATGATTTGGAGCGGCGGCTTCATTCTTGTTTTTCTAGTCATTCACTTTATTGACTTTTGGGTTCCTGAAATGAATACCAAATACATTCAAGGTGATATGTCAGGAATGATAAACGGAGAATTTCGATACTATGAAGAGCTTGTTCACAAATTTGAACCTTTGTGGCGTGTGGCTTTATACTGTTTAGGTTTTGTTTTTTTAGCGCTTCATTTATTGCATGGTTTTAATTCCGCTTTTCAATCCGTCGGGGCGAATAATAAATATACCAAGGCGCTTAAAGGTTTCGGAAACGTTTATGCCATTGGATTGCCGTTAGGCTTCATTTTCATTGCGCTATTCCACCATTTTAATCACTAAATTTTATTAGTATGATTTTAGATTCAAAGATACCTGAAGGACCACTCGCTGAGAAGTGGACAAAACATAAAAATGATATAAATCTAGTAAACCCAGCCAATAAACGATTAATAGATATCATTGTTGTCGGTACCGGTTTGGCTGGAGGCTCTGCCGCCGCGACCCTTGCCGAGCTAGGCTATAATGTAAAGGCTTTCTGTTTTCAAGATTCGCCTAGACGAGCGCACTCCATTGCTGCTCAAGGTGGGATAAATGCTGCGAAAAATTATCAAGGTGATGGTGATTCTACCTATAGACTGTTCTATGATACTGTTAAAGGTGGTGATTACCGATCTAGAGAAGCAAACGTTTATAGGTTAGCAGAAGTTTCAACCAACATAATCGACCAATGTGTTGCCCAAGGTGTACCATTTGCTCGTGAATACGGTGGATTATTGGATAACCGTTCTTTCGGTGGGGTACTCGTATCCCGAACGTTTTACGCAAAAGGCCAAACGGGTCAACAATTGTTGCTTGGTGCTTATGCTGCCATGAACCGTCAGATTGGTCGTGGTAAAATTAAAATGTACTCGCGTCATGAGATGCTAGACGTTGTTATTGTGGACGGTAAAGCCAGGGGAATTATTGCCAGGGATTTAGTTACAGGTAAAATTGAGCGGCACTCTGCCCATGCCGTAGTACTTGGAACAGGTGGTTACGGTAATGCCTTTTACCTTTCAACATACGCAATGGGTTCTAATGTGACCGCCGCTTGGAAAGCCCATAAAAGAGGTGCATTTTTTGCCAACCCCTGCTACACACAAATACACCCAACCTGTATACCTGTTTCTGGAGACCACCAATCAAAATTAACATTGATGTCTGAGTCGCTTAGAAATGACGGACGAATCTGGGTACCTAAACATAAAAAAGATGCAGAAGCAATTAGGGCTGGTAGCTTAAAACCGACCGAAATTGCCGAAGAAGATAGAGATTACTACCTTGAACGACGTTATCCTGCTTTCGGCAATTTGGTGCCAAGAGACGTGGCATCGAGGGCAGCCAAAGAACGCTGTGATGCTGGATACGGTGTTAATAAGACAGGAGAAGCCGTATACTTAGACTTCGCGGCTGCTATTGAGCGCTACGGAAAGGAACAAGCCTATGTAAAAGGTCTTGATGTAGACGATATGGCAACGGTGCAGAAACTAGGTAAGGATGTCGTAGAGAAAAAATACGGGAACTTATTCCAAATGTACGAGAAAATCGTTGATGAGAATCCATATGAAACTCCAATGATGATTTACCCTGCGGTACATTATACCATGGGAGGTTTGTGGGTTGATTACAACTTGATGACCACAGTCCCAGGATTATATTCAATCGGAGAATCAAACTTTTCAGACCATGGCGCGAATCGTTTAGGAGCCTCAGCACTAATGCAAGGTCTTGCCGATGGATATTTTGTACTTCCGTACACCATCGGTGACTACTTGGCACACGATATTAGAACTGGGCCTATACCTACTGATACTCCAGAATTTGACGAATCTGAAAAATATGTGCGTTCCAATATTGATAAACTAATCAATAATAAGGGTTCAAAGTCAGTTGACCACTTCCATAAGAGATTAGGAAAAATCATGTGGAATAAATGTGGAATGGCTCGTAATGAAAAAGAGCTTAAGGAAGCTATTTCAGAAATTGAAGCTTTACGGGAAGAATTTTATAAAGACGTATTTGTTCCTGGAACTGAAAATGAATACAACGAAGAATTGGCAAAAGCGGGACGTGTTGCTGACTTCTTAGAGCTCGGAGAGCTATTTGCAAAAGATGCTTTGGAACGTGAAGAATCTGCTGGTGGTCACTTTAGGGAAGAATACCAAACCGAAAGTGGTGAGGCCAAGAGAAGAACAGAATACCAGTATGTTTCAGCTTGGGAATATAAAGGACAGCCTAGTGAAGCTGTGCACCACAAAGAGAGTCTCGAGTATGAAAATATTGAAGTGAAAGAGAGAAGTTATAAATAAAAGCTATGATGAATTTAACATTGAAAATATGGCGTCAAAAAAACGCCGACGATAAAGGAAAAATTATTGACTATCCAATAAGCAACATTTCTCCAGACATGTCCTTTCTTGAAATGTTGGACGTCTTAAACCAAGAACTAATTGAAAAAGGTGAGCAACCTGTTGCATTTGATCACGATTGCAGAGAGGGTATCTGCGGAAGTTGTTCGCTTTACATAAACGGAAGAGCACACGGTCCTTCAACGAGAATAACGGCTTGCCAGTTGCACATGAGAAGTTTTAAGGATGGCGACACTATTTACATTGAGCCTTGGAGAGCTAAAGCATTTCCTGTAATTAAGGATTTAATTGTAGACCGTACCTCATTTGACCGAATTCAACAGGCAGGTGGATTTATTTCGGTAAATACGTCTGGAAATACCCAAGATGCTAACGCAATCCCCATTGAAAAAGAGAATGCCGATAGAGCCTTTGATGCTGCTACCTGCATAGGTTGTGGTGCATGTGTGGCGAGCTGTAAGAACTCTTCTGCCATGCTATTTGTTTCGGCTAAAGTTTCGCAGTTTGCCCTTTTACCACAAGGACAAGTGGAAGCTACTGATCGTGTACTAAATATGGTAAAGCAAATGGATGATGAAGGCTTCGGAAACTGTACAAACACAGGAGCTTGTGCCGTGGAATGCCCTAAAGGGATTTCATTGGAAAATATTGCGCGTATGAATCGTGAATATCTTGCAGCAACGTTCTAAATCATAATCATCTGAATTTATCAGATTGAATCGTATTAATTATAACACAGAAATCTCAAGTTCTAACTTGGGATTTCTGTTTCTATGAGCATTTCTTAACTATGTCAAGTCCCCGTAGGTTTTATAAAAATCAATTACAACTGCATCAAGAAACTGCTTCAAACCTTAAAAAACAGTTGTTTTTCTTAAGTACAGCAAGACTTACTGTATTTTTATTTACCATCACCTCAGTGTATTTTCTCGCGCCAAGTTGGCAATTAATGGTTGTTGCCGGTCTTATCGGTGCTTCAGCATTTTTATTTCTCTTATCGAAATACACATCTACCAAACAAAAAAGAGCATTACATCTTGCTCATATAAAAATCAATCAGGAAGAGCTACGGATTTTAACCAAGGATTTTTATCATCGGCAATCTGGCGAGGAGTTTAAGGACTCCAATCATTTCTTCAGTCTGGACATTGACCTATTTGGTAAAGGGTCATTTTTTCAGTATTTAAACCGAACAGTTATTATTGAAGGTGCAAAAAAACTTTCAGAATTATTATTGTCTAATGCTATAGATAACATTAAACTTCGGCAAGATGCCATTGGTGAACTTTCTAAAAAACCTAAATGGATACACGAATATAGCGCAACCGCCAGTTTAGCAGACATTGAAACACCAGCTAGTCTGATTATTCAATGGTTAAAAAGCCACAAGCCTTTTATCCCCAAAGCTATGGGTTGGATTCCGTGGATGTTTTCTGGTTTGTCCATTATTTTACTTGTATTGGCTAGCTTACAAATCATCCCAATTGATTATTTTGGATATTGGCTCATTCTAGGCTTGCTCATTACGGGTTATTATTTGAAAAAGGTCAATCTACTATCCTTTAACTGTGATAAGGCTAAAGCGACATTTAAACAATACGCTGCACTTTTAAATCAAATTGAAAACGCAAATTTTTCTTCAGAATTACTAAAGCAAAAACAAGCGCAAATTAAATCTGATAAATTAAAGGCATCTCAAATATTTTTACAATTTTCGAAACACCTTGATGCTCTTGATAATCGTAATAACCTCATTGGTGCTATATTCGGAAACGGTTATTTACTACTTGACTTAAAGAACGCCTACAAGGTAGAACGATGGATTTCAACTTACGCTACTAAGGTGGAAGATTGGTTTGAAATCATTTCATTTTTTGATGCCTACAATTCCCTTGGCACGTATACCTTCAACCACCCTAGCCATAACTTTCCGCATATCTTGTCGCCTACCGTCGAAAAATCAAAGCAACAAAATATAATTGAAGCAATTGGATTAGGCCATCCCTTACTCGATGAATCAAAACGGGTGAATAGTGACGTTACAATCAAAAATGAGCAATTTTTTATCGTCACGGGAGCAAACATGGCCGGTAAAAGCACCTTTTTAAGAACGATCTCCCTGCATATCGTTATGGCTAATTTAGGCCTACCTGTTTGCGCGAGCACGAGTAAATACAGCCCAATTAAGTTAATTACAAGTATGCGTACCACCGATTCGCTTACCGATAACAGCAGTTATTTCTTTTCAGAATTGACTAGATTAAAATTTATTGTGGACGCTATTGAAAACGACTCCTATTTTATAATTCTAGACGAAATTTTAAAGGGCACCAACAGTACTGATAAAGCTATCGGGTCTAAAAAATTTGTTGAAAAATTGGTAGCCAATAATGCTACTGGAATCATTGCAACCCATGATTTAAGTCTCTGTGAAATTTCAGAAGCGCTTAAGCAAGTTGAAAACTATTACTTTGATGCCGAAATAATTGAAGACGAACTTCATTTTGATTATAAATTAAAAAAGGGCATTTGCCAAAATATGAACGCGAGCTTTTTATTAAAGAAGATGGAGATTGTTTGATAATCAATCAATAATTGTTACAGTAATTGGCTTAATTTTCTTTTTGGAAGCAAGCATTACATCAAATATTTGAATTTCAGTCTCAATTTTTGCTTTAGATATTAGTTTATTAGCTTCACTATTTAATCTATCGCCCTTAATGAATACGGTTTTACTGCCAGGGACTTTAAGTTTGAATTTTACAATTTTATCATCTTTCAAATCGCTGCAATTCAAATCTAAACTTTTGGCCATTAGCTCTTCCTTTGTCATTTTTAAATGACATTTCCCAGAATTCATCTCATTCAAATTGGGTAATGAAAAGCCTAAAAACAATAAAATTGCAATTGAGCTAATTTTGGTTATGTGAGCTAAAAAATAAACGATGATAAAATATGTTCAGTAATAAAAAAGACCTAACAGATTTTTCCTCCTACGCCTTGGTTCGGGCAAGATAAATCTGTTAGGTCTTAATGAAAATCACTTTCTACGCTTCTGCTGAGCTGCTTTTTGCTGTTCAGCCTGCTCCATCATTTCGGCCATTTTCTTTTGGAACCTGTTTTGCTTTTTAGGCTTCTTTTTGTTCACCTGAATCTGCGCGTGGATTTTATCTTCATCTAAAATGAAGTTTTTGATGACCAACATGATGCCGATACTAATCAAATTAGAAATAAAATAGTACAAACTCAAACCAGAGGCATATTGATTAAAGAACACCAACATTAATAATGGTGAAAAGTAAATCATGTACTTCATCATCTTCGCCATATCGGGCATTCCCTCTTGAGTTGGTTGGGTCATTGCCTGTTGGCCAGTGGTCATTTTCATATAAAAGAAAATCGCTACCGCTGCAAGAATAGGAAATAAACTCACATGGTCTCCGTAAAACGGTATGGTAAATGGCAACTCGGCAATTACATCATAAGACGATAAATCATCTGCCCATAAAAAGCTCTTTTGACGTAACGCAAAAGCGGCAGGGAAAAACATAAATAGCGCGTAGAATACGGGTAGTTGTATAAGCCCTGGGAGACAACCCGCCAGTGGACTCGCACCTGCCTTGTTTTGAAGCGCCATCGTTTCCTGTTGCGCCTTCATTTTATTATCCTTGTACTTTTCCCTAATCTCTTCAAGCTCAGGCTTAAGAACCTTCATTTTTGCTTGTGATAAAAATTGTTTGTACTGTACAAAAGACATCATCAATTTAATTAACACGGTCATTACTATGATGGCGATACCATAAGGCAAAAAGCCGCTTAAAAAATTGAACAATGGAATAAACAAGGCCTTATTGATCCAGCCGAAAATTCCCCAACCAAACGGGATACTTTCAACCAAATCATAATCGTATTGCTTAAGAATCTTACTATCGGTTGGGCCAAAATACAATTGAAAATTATTTTCAGCTTCGCCATTAGTAAAGGTCAAAGGTAATTTAGACGCAAACTCTTTGGTGAAGATGGAATCCACTTCTTCGTCCTCGACTAAATCCCTCGTGCTTATGGTGGCCTTGCTAAAAGGATTATCAGCCACTAAAATTGAGCTAAAGAAATGTTGACGATAAGATAGCCAACGTGCATCCTCAATAATTTCCTGCTCATCACCGGCCTGGCTTAATTTACTAATCTTTTTGCCATCGTGCATGTAGGTAAGCCTAGTATATCGATTTTCATAAGAAATACTCTGGTCATGACGGTAGGTCTTTAATTTCCAATCTAGATTTATTTCTTGCGAACTATTGACCACAGTTTCCAAACCTTCAGACCTGATGGAAAAATCCATCATATAATCATCGGGTTTTAGTTCGTATCGATATTCTAAAAACTGATTTGCGGAAGCTTTCAACCTCATGGATACAACAGTATTGTCTCCATTTTGGGACACGGTCGGTTCAAAATAAAGGTCTTTTGAATTTAAAATTCTATTGTCTTGAGTGCCGAAATTGATATTAAAGTACTCATTGCCATTTTCAATGAGGTTGATTGGCACCGAATCATAATCCACGAACTTTTTAAGCTTTACTTCAGAAATAAATCCGCCCTTATTACTGAACTTTAAGGCCAGAACGTCAGTTTCAACAGTCGTGAATTCATCTATTGCGGAAGGTAGGGTCGCAGAATATGCAAAAGCACCAAGCTTGTTTTTTAAACTTTCCAACTGGGCTGAATCTTTCACAT
This sequence comes from Bacteroidota bacterium, assembly GCA_039025415.1. GTDB lineage: Bacteria > Bacteroidota > Bacteroidia > Flavobacteriales > Flavobacteriaceae > Psychroserpens. Next base: position 15,197 of record JBCCOJ010000035.1, read on the forward strand.
TTCCGTTGGAAAAATCCTCCGTCGTGAGCGTTTTGGTCTCACTCTCTTTTTTTGCTTTTTCAGCCTTTTCCTGTTCTGCTAGCTTTTCCTGTTTTTCTTGCTCGGCCAATTCTTCAGGAGTTGGTTGATTTTGCCACATCATGAAAATGAGGATGGCAAAAATCAATATAAAGCCAATTACTGATCTTGTATCTAATTTTTTTTCTTCCATAAGTATTTGATAAGACCCGGTATCCTAATTCTATTATTAAAAGGGTTCAGGTCTTTATTGAACACAAATTACCAAAAAGTAATCCATGCACGAAATTCGTGCCATAGTGGCACAATTAATTTTTTGTTTTATAATCTAGTGCTGCCTTTACAAATGCAACAAACAAGGGATGCGGATTGGCAACAGTACTTTTATATTCAGGATGATATTGTACGCCAACAAACCAGTTGTGAGTAGGTATTTCAACAACTTCCACCAGTTTTGTTTCAGGATTTATGCCGGTTGCAAGCATACCTGCATCTTCAATTTGTGCCTTAAAATTATTGTTGAATTCGTAGCGATGCCTGTGACGCTCTTTAATATTGGACTCATTATAAACTTTATGGGCTATGGAATCCTGCTTTATTTGGCATTCCCAAGCTCCGAGTCTCATAGTACCGCCTTTGTCAATAACGGTTTTTTGGGATTCCATTAAATCTATAACCGGATTTTTTGTGCGTTCTTCCATTTCGGTAGAATTAGCATCCTCAATATTCAAAACGTTTCTCGCGTACTCAATGACAGCCATTTGCATCCCAAGACAAATACCTAAAAACGGGATATTATTCTCCCGTACAAATCTCACCGCCTCAATTTTTCCTTCGATACCGCGCTCCCCGAAACCCGGAGCTACCAAAACACCATGAAGATGACCTAATTTTTCCCTAGCATTGGATTTATTTATATACTCTGAGTGGACACTTTCAACATTTACCTTGACCTCATTTTTCGCACCCGCATGAATAAATGCCTCTAAAATGGATTTATACGAATCCTGAAGCTCGACGTATTTGCCGATTAAACCTATTGAAATCTCACCTTTTGGGTTTTTATGACGTTCAAGAAAGGCATTCCACTGGGTTAGGTCAGGTTTTGAACTCTCCAAGGCCAATTTCTGAAGAACAACCTTATCTAAACCTTGGTCCATCATCAAATTTGGAACATCGTAAATGGTTGAGGCATCAATTGATTGAATGACTGCTTCACGTCTTACATTACAAAATTTTGCCAATTTATCACGCAAATCCTCCGGAAGTTCATGCTCGGTTCTACAAACAAGAATATCGGCCATGACCCCGCTTTCCATTAAGGTCTTTACACTATGTTGGGTAGGTTTGGTTTTTAGTTCGCCCGCAGCCGATAAAAACGGAACCAGAGTCAAATGGATAACTATGGCATTGTTTTCGCCCAAATCCCACTTTAGTTGCCTTACAGCTTCGATGTATGGTAAAGATTCTATATCCCCTACGGTGCCTCCAATTTCTGTAATAACGATATCAAATTCTCCAGATTTACCAAGTATTTGAACCCGTCTTTTGATTTCATCGGTAATGTGTGGAATAACTTGAACCGTTTTACCCAAAAATTCACCTCGACGTTCCTTTTCTATAACGCTCTGGTAAATTCTTCCAGTAGTGACATTATTTGACTGGCTGGTCGGCACGTTTAAAAAACGCTCGTAATGACCTAAATCTAAATCTGTTTCGGCTCCGTCATCGGTAACGTAACATTCACCATGTTCGTATGGATTTAATGTGCCCGGATCAACATTAATATAAGGGTCTAATTTCTGGATGGTAGTCCTATAACCCTGGGCCTGTAAAAGTTTCGCCAAAGATGCGGCTATGATACCTTTCCCAAGAGAGGAAGTCACGCCTCCGGTTACGAAAATATACTTTGTGGTTGCCATGTTGCGTTATTAACGCAGGCAAAATTACAAAATAAAAGTAGTTAAATGTAAGCTATGAAGGTTAAGTAAAAGTATATATTAAAAGATTACGGAGTTACTTTGCACAAACTCCTTGGCACTATTACGTATTACATCAATTTGATTACGGTATAAACGATATAATTCATCAGTAATTGTAGGCAGTTTAAGCACCTCGTAGAGGCTATCAAGATACCTCTCATCAATTTTTAAACTTTCAGAAATGATGCTCTCATCATTCTTGCCCAACAACATCACCTTTAGGTCAGACACAAAGTTTTGAATCTTCAAAGATATATTTGGATATGATGCAGCCGTAACTCCCATATTCTCTAGCTGTTGCAAAACCTTCATAATAAAATCTGTAGTAGCCTCCTTTCTATATTCCAACCAATAGCTCAAACTTTGATTTCTACTTTTGGCCATCAAATTTTCATAACTCGCCTCGGCTTTGAGACTAGCGATTAGGATTATTTGCAGGCTTTCTGAACCTACTTGGTATTTTATACGTGTTCTCATATTTTTCCACATTATCAATTTCCAAAATCCCACGGAATGCATATCTTAAGATAATGAACCCCACAACTCCTAAAAGTATTCCTACAGCAATTTCAAACATTATTTATAAATTTTCATAATAGCTAGGCAAAGTTGTAACTTTAGGATATAACATGAGTATTCTATCCATTTGTTTATTAACTGTGAAAATCTTTAAGAAATCTTAAAATTCAAGTGTATAAATAGAAAATTGTCCTTTTCACTAAAAGAAAAAGCCTCTAAAATAGAGGCTGTAATTGTAAACTAATTTGCTTAAACTCTATTCTGATTTATCCGGTGCCGGTAAACTGGCATGGAATTCTTTGGCAATTTTTCGCGAGAACTCATCTAATAGTTCTAAAACACGTTCGCTAGAATTAGATGCAACAATCAAACCTATGTGCCAAGCCTTGTTCATACGCCAAACAATTTCTGGGGCATTAAAACTTGAGGTGTCAGGATGCTCCTGTCGGGAAAGAGAGACTACAATACCTGCATATTTATTGGTGATTTTAGGTAGTTTATAGGTTTCGCCTCTCAGTTCAGCTGACTCAATTCTAGCCCACTCGGCCCAAAGATTGACGTTCGAGGCGGCTTGAACCATTTCGGCTAAATTGGCGCCACCAACCCGAGAGGAGGTCTCTAAAAAGAACAGTTCTCCTGTTGCCTTTGATTTAATAAACTCGGTGTGGGAAGCCCCAAATTGCATCCCGAAAGCTTTCATAACATCCGCATTCATTTTTTGAAGCGCCTTCTCATCTTCTAAACCCACTTCGCAAGATGCAGAACGGAAAATCCCACCACCATGGGCAACTTCAAAAGGTGTATCAAGGTATTTACTTGCTCTTGAAAAAACGACTTTTCCATTATTATTGAGTCCGTCAACGTGATAAACGTCACCAGGCGCAAATTTTTCAACAAGGTAATTATCCCTTTCGTCTTCAAGAACGTCAATTATTTGCCAGAGTTCTTCTTTGCTATGCACTTTTTTTATGCCAGTCGCCGAGGCCTCCATTCTTGGTTTTAAAAGCCAAGGTGGTTGAACCCTATCTACATACTCATCAATATCGTCATTATGAAAAAGTGATGTAAATTCTGGAACATTCACGCCTTCACTTTTGGCCTTCATTCGCATGGCTAGCTTATCCCTAAAATAATGTGCGGTTGTTCGACCCATGCCTGGCACCCTGAAATGTTCCCTTAATAGGGCAACTTTTTCTACATCAAAATCATCGAGTGCGGTAAACCGATCAAACTTTACTTTTCTAAATTGGTATGCGATACCTTTAACTACATTGTCATGATCCCATTGCTCAATATAAAATACGTCATCAATTGCCTCCCACGGCCAAGGTTCATTCTCGAAACTTTTCTTTGTGAGCAGATAAACATTGTTACCTTCAGCCTTGCAACTTTTTAAAAAATCGGTGCCTTTATAATAGGTCGAGATACAAAGGAAATTTTTCGATTGGTTTGACATAGCGAGCTAGTGATTAAATTAAATGTTGTCGTTAAAATGTAAACATACAAAACGATAAAGTATTCTGAAACTATTAGGTTTACAAAGTCTAGCGCATCAAATTAAATGTGTGAAATTAAGTTATTGGAATTATTCCTTAATATTCATCATTAATTTAAACTTCCGGCTTAAAATTGACGAATCTGTAAACTAATTTATTAAGTAATATCGTAGCTAAAAACACCTTGATGCAAATAAATTTCTTAAAAAAGAATAAATGTCAGGCTAGAATTAATATAACCTTTGAAATACCAAA
>JBCCOJ010000036.1:0-19456 GCA_039025415.1 Bacteroidota bacterium
GGTGCTCGTTTTCATTTTATTAAGAAGCTAGCCGAGACTAAAATAATTTACACGATACTCAAAATGCTTTACGCTTTCATTTCATACAATAGAAAAGTCATTATACCGAGTAAAAACAACAGAGATAATAAATTGAGCTGTATTCCTGATTTCAATCTAAAATACCGTACACTCTTTATTTTGGTTGGGCTTTCTATTGCATTTTTGTTACTCTCAAATATGTTCCAGGCTTTTGAATGGAAATCGTCTATAATGCCTTACATCTTGGCACTCGCATCAGGACAATTTCTATTTCAAGGGCTAATGATGATTGATTTTGACCGCGACCTAATAATGGAGTATTTAGGAAACTTGACGACTATTCTAATTTTTGGCTCTTTACTCGCAATGCCAATTTACATTACAAATAAAATTTTCAATTACCCGGAATATATAGTTTCATTGTATTTCTTGATTATTGGTCTTCTAATGATTGGCGAGCATTTCCGAAGGTTAAAACTATTGGGTCTACCTTCTCGCTTAAATTTCACTTGGCTACTCTATTGGATGGTCGTGTTATTAATTTTTCAAATCTAAAAAGATGCGCAGTATAACAATAGCTGGAGGTAGTGGATTTCTTGGAGGTATATTGGAAAAATACTTCAAAAACAAAGGGTTTATCATTAATATACTGACCAGAAATCCGAAACGCAATAATGAGTATTACTGGAATGGAACAGATTTAGGCGAATGGCAAAGCGTCATAAACGGCACCGACATTCTAATAAACCTTGCCGGTAGGTCAGTCGATTGTCGATATAATGATAAGAATAAAAAAGAAATTTTAGATTCAAGAGTCAATTCTACCCACGTTTTGGCATTAGCCATCAATCTTTCTGAACCCCCCCCAAAAATCTGGATTAACTCTTCCACAGCGACTATTTACAATAGCTCTTTAGAAAAACAAATGACCGAAAGGAATGGTGATATCGGTGATGATTTCTCGATGAATGTCGCGAAATCTTGGGAAGCGGCCTTCAATTCTACGACCAACCCCAAAACGCGTAAACTAATTTTAAGAACAGCCATTGTTTTAGGTAAAAAAGGTGGTCCGCTTAAGCCATTAAAGCAATTGACCAAGCTTGGCCTTGGCGGTAAACAAGGCTCTGGACAGCAAAAGGTAAGTTGGATTCACGAAAATGATTTTGCAAGAGCGATAGAATTTTTAATCAATGCCGAGAATCTAAGAGGTAGCTTTAATTTATCGACACCAACTCCTATAACTAATATAGAGCTTATGAGCGGCTTAAGAAAAGCCCTGGGAATTCCTATTGGTTTATCTCAACCCAAAAGCCTTATAGAATTTGGCGCGAAGCTTATCGGTACCGAGGCAGAGTTAGTTTTAAAAAGTCGAAACGTCATACCTGAACGTCTTTTGGAAAACGGTTTTGTATTTTTATACGACGACATAGAAATGGCATTTAAAAATCTATTAAGCCTTAAAAAATGACCTTCCTTACCGCCTACTGGAAAAACCTGCTCTTCATCAATTTTGAAATTGATCCTAAAGTCCTTGAACCCTTTGTCCCAAAAGGAACAGAGTTGGATTTTTACAATGGAAAGTGCTATGTAAGTGTCGTTGGATTTATGTTTATGGACGCTAAGGTTTTAGGTATCAAATTACCGGGACACGTGAACTTTGAAGAGGTCAATCTTAGGTTCTACGTGAAGTGTGGTGAACGCAGAGGGACGGTTTTCATAAAGGAAATTGTCCCTAAGCCATTAATCACATTTGTCGCCAAGTATTTTTACCACGAGCATTATGCTACCAGTAAAATGAGACATCATTGGAAAGAAACCAACGACTCCAAAATGTTTCAATATGAATGGCAAGTCAAGAATAAATGGCAGAAAATCAGTGCGACAACAAAAACGAAACCATCAAAAATCGTTTTAAATTCTATGGATGAATTTATAACCGAACATTATTTTGGTTACACCAAATACAAAAACAAAACCTTTCAATATGAAGTTGTGCATCCTATTTGGGAAATTTTAGAGGTGAAGGATCATTCCGTCGATATGGATTTTGAACTGAATTACGGTAAGCCATTTTCAATCTTGAATCAGATGGAACCAACTTCGGTCATTTTGGCGAGAGGTTCTGAAGTAACTGTAAAAAATAAATCCACAGTGCATAGATAGCTAACTTCGAAAACACAATTTTTTACATTATTTTTGAGAAGAATATTATCCCTATGCCAGAACACACCATTGACCCCTCCAAATGGATAAGCGCCTACTCCGACTATCTGTTTAATTTCACGATTACCCGTGTCAGTGATCGGGAAATTGCCAAAGATTTGGTACAGGACACCTTTGTCGCAGGTCTTAAATCCATGAAAAATTTCAAGGGTGAAGCTACTGAACGAACTTGGTTAATTTCAATCTTGAAACGAAAAATTATTGACCACTATCGTAAAATCAATTCCAAGAAAGGCAAAGCCGAAGTACGAATGACCTACAATAGCGAAGAAAATGAAGGCGATTGGCTTGAAGAACGTGTTGCAGACCCTTTTGACAAAACGGCTCAAGATGACCTTGAAAACGTTGAGCTAGGAGATGCCATATATAATTGTCTAGGTAAATTACCCAGCAAACAAGCACAAGTATTTAAAATGAAAACGATTTTGAATTACGAAACCGAAGCAATTTGTAATGAATTAAATATTACTGCGTCTAACCTTTGGGTTATTATCCATCGTGCGAGAACTGCGTTAGCAGATTGCATGCAGAATACGTGGTTTAAATAAAATCACAAAAGCCGAGAACATTTATGAAGAAGAGTTTGTTATTTATTTCCTGTGAAGAAGCGCATCACATATGCGACAAGAGCCAATACGGTGAGGCCACGGGCTGGGAACGCATTAAATTAGGCATACGTCTATCTTGGTGTAAAATAACCAGAGCTTATACCCGTAAAAACAATGCATTAACTGAAGCGATAAAGAAATCTGAAGTTCGAGCGTTGAGCCCAGATGAACTTCAGGATATTGAAATTGGTTTTCAAGAACATTTAAAAAACCAAAATTAAAACCAACCACAAAGTAGGCAAGCCCTCGACAAAAAAGCTGGTGTAATAAGCGTTTTGGTTTTTCCTCGAAAAAATTATCAAAATAGCACAGACCGCAGCAATAATCCCAGTGACAACAATGGATTTAAAGTCACTAATGGGATTTAGCATTTCCAGAATAAAGACAGCAATCAACAAAATCAAACCTAGTATCTTGGTTCGAGTAATACCTATTTTTTGAGGAATGGTTGCTAGTTTAAGACTATCATAATTTAAGTCCCGAATCTCAAAGGGCAACATAACTGCAAGTACGAATAGAAAAATCTGAATTATCAATAACAAAACACCTTCCCCATAAAAATTATCTGCATTAACCAACGGTAAAATCACCGTTACTCCAGACCAAACCAATGCAATAAGGTATATTTTAAGACCGCTGATACTTCTTAATCTTTGGGATTCGTCCATAAACAGTCGTTTAGGTAAAATTGGCACCGCGTAAAGAAACGTAATCAAGGCAAAAATCGCGATTACCATAATTGGTTCAATTTTAAGGCCTACGAAAAAATAAGCCATGCACAAAAAGCTAAAAAACGAAAAGACTCGAATAACCCTTAATCGGGTTGTCAAACTTCTATGATGAAATTTTGCAAGACCAAAAAACTTAACAAAGTTGTATCCGGTAACTGATGCAAAAAAGATGAAAAATAAAATATCTTCATCAAAGGGCAAACCGAATTTTAAAAGCGTAATATAAGAGAGTGAAAATGCAGCCAAGGCTACATGAAAACTGCTCATGATATAAAAATCAAAAATAGCTTTTAGCATCTTCATGCAGTAAAAATACCCAAACTGTTAATAAGACCTCCATCCAGTTTAAAACTTTCGTTTTCATTAACAATTTGAGCTATATAATTCATTAATTTTGCAAAAAATTGAAGAAAAGAATGTCCATGGATACAACAAATTTTTCACTCAGACACATTGGTCCTCGTGAGGTTGACCAGCAAAGTATGTTAGACTTTATAGGTGTAAGTTCAATAGAACAACTCATAGAGGAAACCATTCCAGATGAAATAAGGCTGAAACAGGATCTAGACCTTGAAGAACCCATGAGTGAGCAGGAATATCTTTTGCATATTTATCGCTTGAGCAAAAAAAATAAAGTAGCCCGTACCTTTATTGGGCTTGGCTACCATCCAACAATTCTACCCGCAGTAATTCAAAGAAATATTCTCGAAAACCCGGGTTGGTATACAGCTTATACCCCGTACCAAGCGGAAATCGCTCAGGGCCGGCTAGAAGCTTTGCTCAATTTTCAAACCATGGTCACTGATTTGACCGGTATGGAAATTGCCAATGCATCACTGTTGGATGAAAGTACTGCCTCAGCCGAAGCAATGACCTTGCTTTTTGCGACTCGCAGTCGTGAGCAGAAGAAAAATAACGTCAATAAATTTTTAGTTTCAGAAAATATATTTCCACAAACGCTTTCATTACTTAAAACAAGAGCCATTCCCATCGGAATTGAATTGGTAATTGGGAACGCAAATGAATTTGATTTTACAGCTGATGAAAATTCAGGTTTTTTCGGCGCAATTTTACAGTATCCTGATAAATATGGGCAAATTAGCAACATAAAGACCATTATTGAAAATGCCAATGCTGCCGAAGTGAAAGTTGCAGTTTCAGCAGACATAATGAGTTTGATTAAACTTGAAGCACCAGGTAAATTTGGCGCTGATGTTGTTGTAGGTACAACCCAAAGATTCGGAGTACCAATGGGCTTTGGAGGGCCACATGCTGCTTATTTTGCTACCAAGGAAGCCTACAAACGTTTTCTACCCGGTCGTATCATTGGTGTTTCTAAAGATATGAATGGTAATCGCGCTTTACGTATGGCGCTTCAAACCAGAGAACAGCACATTAAGAGAGATAGAGCCACCTCTAATATTTGTACTGCCCAAGTACTTTTAGCGGTAATGGCTGGAATGTATGCTGTTTTTCATGGCCCAAAAGGTCTAAGATTTATAGCAGACGATATTCACAAAAAAACAGTGACATTGGCTGCTGGGCTTACAAAATTGGGAGTTAAGCAATTAAATTCGTCCTTCTTTGACACCTTGCATTTAAAAGCCAATGCTGCTGAAATCAAGAGAGTCGCTGAAAGTAAAAAGACCAACTTCTTTTACCCAGACTCTGAAACTGTCGTACTTTCCCTCAATGAAACAACCACGTTTGAGGACTTAAATACGATTGTCTCAATTTTTGCGGAGGTACTTGGAAAAGATTCATTTGAAATCGGCAATTTAGACAATGAAAGCACGATTCAAGAATCACTGAGGCGTAAAAGCCTATTCCTAGAATTACCCGTATTCAACACTTACCACTCTGAAACAGAATTGATGCGTTACATCAAGTCTCTTGAACGTAAGGATTTGGCTTTAAACCATTCTATGATTTCACTTGGCTCATGCACAATGAAATTGAATGCAGCGGCAGAGATGCTACCACTAAGTTGGTTTAAATTTGGAAAGATTCATCCTTTTGCACCACCAGCTCAAACCAAAGGCTATCAAGAAATCTTAAAGGAACTCGAAGACCAACTCACCGAAATCACCGGATTTGCTGGAACATCTCTACAGCCTAATTCTGGAGCCCAAGGTGAATTTGCTGGATTAATGGTGATAAGGGCTTATCACGAATCCAGAAATGACCATCATAGAAATATTTGTATTATCCCATCGTCTGCCCATGGCACAAATCCTGCAAGCGCAGTTATGGCAGGTATGAAAGTAGTGGTGACTAAATCGTCTGAAAATGGAAATATCGATGTTGACGATTTGAGGGAAAAGGCCGAATTGCATAAAGATAATCTAGCTGCCTTGATGGTTACCTACCCATCAACCCATGGTGTTTATGAATCTGCCATTAAGGAAATCACCCAAATAATTCACGACAACGGTGGCCAGGTCTATATGGACGGTGCCAATATGAACGCTCAGGTTGGCTTGACCAATCCAGGAAATATTGGAGCAGATGTTTGCCACTTAAACCTGCATAAGACGTTTGCTATCCCACACGGTGGTGGTGGCCCAGGTGTAGGACCAATTTGCGTGGCAAAACAACTCGTACCATTTTTACCTAGTAATCCACTAGTAAAAACTGGAGGTGAACAGGCTATTACTTCAATATCTGGCGCTCCGTTTGGTTCGGCGTTAGCTTGTATAATTTCTTACGGTTACATTAAGATGCTTGGAGCAAGCGGATTAAAAAAATCTACCGAGGTGGCAATCTTGAACGCCAATTACATTAAGGAACGTCTCAAAGGTTCTTTTGAAACTTTATACACCGGTGAAAAAGGAAGGGCTGCACACGAAATGATAATCGATTGCCGACCCTTTAAAGCCCATGGCATTGAGGTGGTTGATATCGCCAAACGCTTGATAGATTATGGTTTTCATGCGCCAACCGTATCATTCCCTGTGGCCGGTACAATGATGATTGAACCCACAGAAAGTGAGAGCAAAGCTGAAATGGACCGGTTCTGTGATGCAATGATTTCAATTAAAAAGGAAATTGACCAGGTATCACGTGAAGAATCAAATAATCCTTTGAAAAATGCACCTCACACCATGGAAATGTTAACCAATGATATTTGGGATTTACCTTATTCACGACAGGAGGCCGCATTTCCACTAGAATATGTAAGGGACAATAAATTTTGGCCAAGTGTAAGACGAGTGGATGATGCTTATGGTGATAGAAATTTAATCTGTACCTGCGCACCGATTGAAGCCTACCTTGAAGAAGCTTAATTTGTGCTTTGAACATCGTATAATTTGAAGCATAATATTATATTCAATAAAATGCTTTTTATATTGCGTGATTAAATTCTAAAAAAGGACTCTAATTTATGAGCATTAAAATTACTGGAACTGGAAGCTTTATTCCAGAAGCAATTGAAAGTAACGAAGATTTCTACAATCACGAATTTTTAAATACTGATGGTACATCGATAAACCACCCCAATGAAGTAATCGTCGATAAATTCAAAGCTATCACCGGAATAGTGGAAAGAAGATATGCCGATGACCAACTTACAGCTTCAGACCTTGGTTTTCTTGCTGCTCAAAAAGCCATTGAAGATGCAAACATAGATGCTGAAACCATAGATTATATTATATGCGCACATAATTTTGGCGATGTTAAATCCAAAACCATCCAGTCTGATATTTTACCATGTCTTGCTTCGAGAATCAAGCATAGTCTCAGAATAAAAAACCCGAAATGTGTAGCCTACGATATTCTTTACGGTTGTCCAGGTTGGGTTGAGGGTGTGATACAAGCAAAGGCGTTTATCAAAGCTGGAATGGCTGAGCGCTGTCTAGTAATAGGTGCAGAAACCTTATCGCGAGTAGTTGACAAGCATGACCGTGACTCAATGATTTACTCAGATGGGGCTGGTGCAACGATTGTTGAAATGACCGATGAGGAGGGTGGTATCCTTTCACATGAATCGGCCTCTTTCACCTACGACGAGGCTTATTATTTATTCTTCGGAAATTCCAATAATCCAGAATTGGATAAAGACACGAGATACATCAAGATGCACGGACGTAAAATCTACGAATTTGCTCTTAATAATGTACCAAAAGCCATGAAGACTTGCCTGGACAATAGTGGCGTTGATATTTCTGAAGTCAAGAAGATTCTAATCCACCAAGCAAATGAAAAAATGGACGAGGCCATCGTAAACCGCTTTTTCAAACTTTATGGTAGCCAAGCCCCAAAGGATATCATGCCAATGAGCATCCACAAGTTGGGCAATAGTTCTGTGGCCACCGTTCCTACCCTTTTTGATTTAATAATCAACAACAAATTAGAAGAGCATAAAATTGAAAAAGGTGATGTTATAATTTTTGCAAGTGTTGGTGCAGGAATGCACATAAATGCAATTGTTTACAAGTACTAGATATGTACGAAAAGACTTATCCAAATAAGCGTTTCAAACACACCCTTAAATTTCTGCAGGAACACGTTAGTACCGATTTATCAATTTTAGATTTGGGGGTAACCAACCCCATGTCTGAAATCATGATTTCAAACGGCTATAGTGTTAAAAATACATCTGGAGCTGATTTGGATTTTAACACCTCTGAAATTGAAAAATCCAGTGCAGAAGTTGTAACCGCTTTTGAAATATTTGAACATCTTCTATCCCCTTTCACCGTTTTAAAAGCGATTAAATCGAATAAATTAGTAGCCAGTGTCCCTTTAAGATTGTGGTTTTCTCCTGCCTATCGAAGTAAGACAGATATGTGGGACAGACATTATCACGAATTTGAAGACTGGCAATTTAACTGGCTATTGGAAAAAACCGGCTGGAAAATTAAAGCCTCTGAAAAATGGACAAATCCCACGAAAAAATTTGGCATTCGTCCACTTTTGAGGCAGTTCACAAACCGATATTACGTTGTTTACGCTGAAAGAATTTCAAACCCCAAAGTCTAAATTCCAAGTTTCATTTACAAGAAATTGCCTCCTATAATTTTGTTTGGGATTTAGTTGTTGTATTTTCAGGTTTTAAGATTAATGGATTTCCGAATCATCATCCCGGCACACAACGAAAAAGACTTCATTGCAGAAACCTTAGATTCTCTAGTAAGCCAAACACTTTTGCCAAAAAAAGTTGTGGTGGTAAACGACAATTCGACGGACGATACCCAAAAAATAGTCGAACAATTTTCAGCCGAATACGATTTTATTACATGCATTAATTTAAAATCATCGAACAAACACCTGCCTGGTTCCAAAATCATCAATGCCTTTAACAAGGGACTAGAGATAATTGATAACGATTATGATGTGATTTGCAAATTTGACGCAGACTTAATATTTCCGCAGAATTATTTAGAAACACTAGCCCAACATTTCCAAAATAACAGCAACCTTGGTATGGCCGCTGGATTCTGCTACATTGAAAAAAATGGGAACTGGGTTTTAGAAAACCTAACTCGTGAAGACCATATTCGAGGTGCTCTAAAAGCGTATAGAAAACGATGCTTTGTAGAGATTGGGAACTTAAAGCCTTCCATGGGTTGGGACACTGTTGATGAGCTCTTAGCAAAATTCTACGGCTGGGAGATACTCACAGATAAAACACTAAAGGTAAAACACCTAAAGCCAACTGGCGCAAGCTACAATAAGGCATCAAAATTTTTGCAAGGTGAGGCCATGTATAAAATGCGATACGGCTATTGGATTACCTTAATCTCTGCAATTAAATTAGCCAAGAAAAAGGGTAGTTTCAGATTATTTCGTGATTATATGTCGGGTTTCCGAAAGGCTAAAAAACAAAAACTAGACTACCTAGTTAACCAAGAACAAGGCAGATTCATTCGAAACCTAAGATGGCAAGGAATTAAGAATAAATTTTTCTAAAATTGATAAATGAACCCTTTAGTCTCAAATTGTCGGTACAACAAAGCTGAAAGGTCTTAAATTTGTTTTTATATGACTCTCCAAGAACGCGACAAAAAACATCTTTGGCACCCTTTGACCCAGCATAAATTGCACCCCAATATGACTGCAATTGTTAAGGCAGAGGAATGTATATTGACTGACGAAAACGGCAAAGAATATATCGACGCCATCGCTTCTTGGTACACTACCATGTATGGACATTGCCATCCACGAATCATAGATAAAGTCTCCAAACAAATATCAACCTTAAATCACGTTATTTTTAGTGGTTTTACCCATGAACCTGCCGTAAAACTTTCTGAGGCATTAATTGAAATTCTACCAGATAATCAGAACAAATTATTTTTTAGCGACAATGGGTCAACCGCTGTTGAAATCGGGATAAAAATGGCCTTGCAATATCATTTTAATAGAGACGAAAAACGCAATGTCCTAATAGCATTCGAGCATGGATTTCATGGCGACACCTTTGGAGCGATGAGCGTTTCTGGACTTTCGGTTTACAATGGGCCATTTTCAGATTACTTTTTAGATGTCAAAAGAATTCCGACCCCAAACGGTAATAATACTAAAGCTATTCTTGAGTTATTAAGAAAAATAGTTCTTGAAAACGACGTGGCTGGTTTTATTTATGAACCTCTAGTTCAAGGTGCGGCTGCTATGCAAATGCACGATGCTAAAGGGCTTGATGAAATTCTAAAGTTTTGCAGTAAATTCGGAATAATAACCATAGCCGATGAAGTTATGACGGGCTTCGGTAAGACCGGAAAATATTTTGCATCAGATTATTTAGAAACCAAGCCAGATATTATTTGTCTAAGTAAGGCCCTTACAGCGGGCGTCATGCCCATGGCAATTACAAGCTGCAGCCAACAGGTCTATGATGCGTTTTATAGCGACGACATAAGTAAAGGGCTTTTTCATGGTCATACCTATTCTGCCAATCCCTTAGCTTGTACCGCAGCCATAGCGGGGATTGAATTATTGACTTCTTCTGAAATCCAAAATAACATTAAAAGGATTATCCAACAGCATAAGGCGTTTGGGGAGAGAATCAAATCCCATACTAAAGTGGCAACCATTCGTCAAACGGGTATAATCTTAGCAATAGATTTGAATATTAAAATGGAACGCTATGGGAATCTTAGGGACAAATTGTTCGACTTTTTCATGGATAATGGTGTTTTCCTTAGACCATTAGGCAATACGATTTACATTTTAGCTCCCTATGTAATTACAGATGCAGAGCTTGCTAAAGTCTACAAGGTCATTGAAGCAGCATTTGAGATTATCTAATCGGTCGGAAACTACCTGTGACCTCAATCTGTTAGACTTTCTGAATCAGATTATACTAGAAAATTTTATTTCTCCTTTACTCAATTAATTTTGAAACTTGGGTTCAATATATTTGCAACAAACAAAACTACCGCTTGAATCAACCTATTTCAATAACTGCAATTGCTTCTATCTCACCTCTTGGCATTTCACAGGAGACTATTTGGCAAAACTATCAAAGCAATAATCACTTTTTTACCAAAAGAAATGGCGTTTATATTGCCGAATTACCTGATGATGTCAGGGCTGAAATAAGAATTCTTCAAAATTCAAATGACAAATATAAATTGCTAGACCAATCGGTTTTATATGCCATGTATGCATCAAGGTTGGCAATAAATAGTGCTCAGTGGTCAGGTTTGGATAATTTCGGTATAAACATGGGCTCTTCCCGCGGTGCAACAGCGCTTTTTGAAAAATACCATAAAGGCTTCATTGAACAAAATAGAGCGGAGACCTTAAGCTCACCAACTACAACTTTAGGCAATATCTCTTCATGGGTGGCCCATGATTTACAAACCAAAGGGCCAACTATTTCACACTCGATAACTTGTTCTACAGCTTTACATGCTCTACTAAACGGAATTGCCTGGATAAATTCCGGGATGAGTGATAAATTTCTGGTAGGTGGCAGTGAAGCTCCTTTAACGGCTTTTACAATTGCCCAAATGCAGGCCTTGAAAATTTATAAGCGAGAAGTAAATCAAGAAAAACAGTCTCGCTATAGCGATTTCCCAAACCAAGCTTTAAACCTTGAAAAAGCAGAAAACACAATGATACTAGGAGAAGCAGCTGCCGTAGTGTGTCTAGAAAAAGAGCATCAAGATAAGGCCGTTGCGAAAATAATTGGTGTTGGTTACGCTACCGAACTATTACGTCATAATGCCTCGCTTTCGACTAATGCAGATTGCTTTCAAAGAAGTATGAATATGGCATTACTTGATTTTAATCCCGAAGAAGTTGATATAGTAATCACCCATACGCCAGGAACAATAAAAGGCGACCAAGCTGAATTTAATGCCATTAAAAAGATTTTTCGTAACAAATTACCCAAATTGACTACTAATAAATGGAAGATAGGTCACAGTCTGGGTGCTTCGGGGATGCTCAGCATAGAAATGGCCATTTTGATGCTAAAACATCAAGAATTTATTCCAATACCCTATTTAGACCTTGAAACCCCAAAAAAAGTCAATACCATTTTAGTAAATGCCGTGGGTTTTGGAGGAAATGCTGTCAGCATTCTGCTATCGAAATAGCAATAACAAATTAGCTTGGCTCTTAAACTAGAATTTATCAAAGCTTCACAAGTTTATCTGATGATTTCAAAACGTGAAAAGAGATTTTAACTTTATATTTCAAAAAATTTAAACTAGATAACTATGGAATGGTTTTATGCACTAGATGCGTTTTCAAAATTTTTATGGGTTATTGCTTTAGTAGGCTCTACGATTTTCATTTTTGTAGTTATTTCATCATTTATTGGAATAGATGGCGCAGAAGATGCTGGCGACTTAGATGCGGAAATTGATGCCGATGCCGGTATAGGTTTTCAATTTATTACTTTCAAGAATTTAGTTGGATTCTTCACCATATTTGGCTGGACTGGGATAGGGTGCTATAACGCAGGAATATCAAAACCAGTAACAATACTTCTCGCATTAGTAGCCGGTCTTGTCATTATGACTATCATGGCCGCAATGTTTTACGGTATGCGAAAATTGACAAACAGTGGCACCTTAGACTATAAAAATGCCATAAATTCTATAGGTGAGGTATATCTTACAATCGGTGCCAACCGTTCAAAATTAGGAAAGGTAAGTGTACGAGTTCAAGGTACTCTTCGCGAACTTGAAGCACTTTCAGATTCACTTTTGGAGCTTAAATCAGGCACCTTAGTTGAAATCGTAGATGTTACAAACAATGGGATTCTAATCGTTGAACCCACTCAAAAACCAATTGAAACCATTAAACCAGAAACTTATGAACTACCTCCCAACACTTCAGTTTGATTTAGGCTTACCTATCGCTGCCGTTACAGCGATACTGTTTGTCTTTGTATTTTTAATTATTCTTATAAAACGTTATAAACGTTGTCCGTCAGACCGTATACTAGTTGTTTATGGGAAAGTAGGTGGAGGTCAATCTGCTAAATGTATACACGGTGGTGCCGCATTTATTTTACCGGTAATTCAAGACTATGAATTCTTGGATTTAACACCTATTTCCATAGAGGTAAACCTTGTAAATGCACTTTCAAAACAAAATATAAGGGTAAATGTACCTTCAAGATTTACTATTGGTGTATCTACAGAACCAGGTGTTATGCAAAATGCAGCAGAAAGACTTCTTGGCCTAGGCTTACAGGACATTCAGGAATTAGCCAAAGAGATAATTTTCGGTCAATTAAGACTCGTTGTAGCGTCCATGGACATTGAAGAAATCAATAATGATCGTGATAAGTTTTTGACCAACATTTCACAAAGTGTTGAAACCGAATTGAAAAAAGTAGGTCTTAAACTTATAAATGTAAACATAACCGACATCGTTGATGAATCCGGTTATATCGAAGCTCTAGGTAAAGAGGCAGCTGCACATGCCATCAATGCTGCCAGAAAATCTGTTGCAGAAAAGAATAGAGATGGTAGTATTGGTGAAGCAAATGCTAAACAAGATGAACGCTCTCAAGTGGCGGCGGCAAATGCCCAAGCCGTTGAAGGTGAAAATACAGCGAAAATAGCAGTTGCTAATTCTGATTCGTTACGTCGTCAACGCGAGGCTGAGGCTGAAAGAGTTGCGATAGCTTCTGAAAAAGTACAAAGTGCCAAAGCTTTGGAAGAGTCTTACGCCGCAGAAAAAGATGCAGAAATCGCCAGAGCAGACAGAGAGCGTTCTTCGCAATTGGCTGATGTCATTGTCCCTGCCGAAATTGATAAACGTAAGGTGGAAATTGACGCAGAAGCAGAAGCAGAGCGCATTAGGCGAAAAGCTAAAGGTGAAGCAGATGCAATTCTCTTTAAGGCTCAAGCTGAAGCACAAGGTCAATTTGAAGTATTGACAAAGCAAGCCGCAGGTCTAGAGGAAATCGTTAAGGCAGCTGGGAATGACAGCAAAGATGCAGTTTTACTACTAATTGCCGATAAACTTCCTGAACTAGTCAAAACACAAGCTGATGCAATTAAGAACATTAAAATCGATAAAGTCACCGTTTGGGACAGTGGAAATGGTGAAGATGGAAAGTCTTCAACTGCCAATTTCCTTTCGGGCATGTATAAATCGGTGCCTCCATTGCAAGAGATGTTCAACATGGCAGGTATGGACTTACCTGAGTATCTAAAAGGAAAGGATAAGAATCCTGAAATTGATAAGAGCATATCTGAAAATAAGGATAGTTAAATACCATGAAGCAGGCCCCATCGGTTATAAAACCAACGGGGTCTTTATTTTATTAACTATTTGAATTGGAAACTGCGTTTTTCAATACTTATTAACTTCAAAGCCTGAAACTGGACTTAATTTCTATATTTGTTTAAAATCATTTTCATGAGCGAAACAAGACACGATTGGACAACGGCTGAGATTTTAGAAATCTACAATAAACCATTAATGGAACTGCTTTACGAAGCTGCAACTGTTCATCGTAAATATCATGACCCTAATACGGTTCAAGTCTCAACTTTACTCTCTATAAAAACTGGTGGTTGCCCTGAAGATTGTGGTTATTGTCCACAAGCGGCAAGATACCACACCGATATTGAAGGCAATGATTTAATGTCCGTTCAACAAGTAAAAGCCCAAGCTTTAAGGGCCAAATCGTCAGGGAGCTCAAGAGTATGCATGGGTGCCGCTTGGCGAAATGTTAAAGATGGAGAGGAATTTGACCAAGTCTTGGAGATGGTGCGTACCATAAACAAGTTGGACATGGAGGTGTGCTGCACGCTCGGAATGATTACCGAAAACCAGGCAAAACGTCTTGCAGAAGCTGGTCTTTATGCCTATAACCACAATTTGGACTCTTCTGAAGAATATTATAAAGAGGTAATTTCTACCCGAGGCTATCAAGACCGTTTGGATACCATTGACAACGTAAGAAAAACAAACGTTACTGTTTGTTCGGGAGGTATAATTGGTATGGGGGAAAATGTTGAGCATCGCGCGGGGATGTTAGTTGCACTGTCCACATTAAACCCACAACCAGAATCGGTACCAATTAATGCGCTAGTGGCCGTTGAGGGAACTCCGCTTGAAGAACAAAGACCTGTTTCTATTTGGGAAATGGTAAGAATGGTGGCCACCACAAGAATAGTGATGCCAGAAACACAAGTAAGATTAAGTGCTGGCAGAACTGAAATGAATCGCGAAGGCCAAGCTATGTGCTTCTTTGCAGGCGCTAACTCTATTTTTGCGGGTGATAAACTATTGACAACTCCTAACCCAGACGTCAACGAAGACATGGAAATGTTTAAGTTATTGGGACTTAATCCACAAAAACCCTTCATTAAAAAAATGCAGCCCGAAACCGTAGAGGCGAAAGATTCCCAATATCAATCTTTGGGTGAGAAACCAAAATGGTCTAGACCAAAGCATAAAATAGAACGAAACGAGGCAGCAAGAGAAAAATCGAGGGTGTTGAAATAAATAGTATCTTAATAAGGAGATATTAAATTGTTTGCGTCTCGACTAGGCCTGTCAAGACAGCAGCATACGGCGAATTTCATCTAAAAACTCCAGCCTTTGTAGTCTGATGAGGCTTCCAATTTGTTCTCAAGTTCGTCTTCAAGCTGTGGAAAAAAATCAATACCGGTGAGTTTTTCGATTTCATCCACTGAAACTACAAATTGATACAGTGGTTTTTTAGAATTTTGATGAGGCATCAAAAACCCAATCATCTTAGGGGTCTCTGAGTTAAAGTCTATCAATATTTTATAGAATTGTTTTGGCACACTCACCTTTTCATCACCTATAGTTTTTAGCCCGGGTTCTAAAACTCCACCGGTCACCACAAAAATGCCATCATATTTAAACGTCCAGTAACGTACCTTTTGCTCAAGCCTATTCCAAATACCTGAATTAAATTCATGTTTTTGCGGGCTAATATTACTAGTCAAAAAAGTTTCATCATAAGCAGATTTAATATACTTTCTGTCGGCCGCCGGGCATAAATGACCGCGGTCATATCCCGAGTTTTTATAGTTGTACCAATGAGCCGCCCCTGTTTTGACTGCCTTATCAATTTCAAAATAGGGTCTTTTGAAATTAGCATTGGATAATTGGGATTTTTTCAATTCATAAGCTACCCACTCAGACTGTTCGTGTTCTTCAGAATAAGATAACGAATATCCAACATGGTGAACAATTTGATTATCAGTGCTGTTGGGTAGAAAATAAGCATTCGTTTGATTCTTCAGAAGTGCACCCTCATTAATGAATTTCTGTGATTCACTATAATTAAGATAATAGTCATAACCGAAAATCACAGCTACCAAAACTATTGCCAAAATCGAATAAAAAGACTTTTTATTTAGCATATCATTTCAAAACAAAACCGAGAGGTTGGCCACTTGAGCTATTGGGAAAGGAAATCCCTAACAAAACACAAATCGTCGGAGCGATATCTGAAATAACTGTTTTGTCATAGGTAAATCCTTGCTTAATACCTTTCCCGAAAAAAAGCAATGGTACGTGCGTATCGTAATTCATACCGCTGCCATGGGTTGAACCTTTTTTAGGGTAAGAGATAAAATTAGCATCATCAACGATTATAATATCTCCCGAGCGTTTTTGATTAAAGCCATTTTGCAATAACCTTTCAATTCCCGAATTAAAATTCGTTGTGTTCAGGGTCTTCGCGGTGAATGTTTTACTCACGTTCTCGTAATTTAATTGCTCGTAGGCAATGGCATTTTGCACATCAATAGGATTCAACTGTAATGCTCTTAACTTCTCTTGATTTAGAAAGATTTGATTGTTGCTTATATCTTCAATAATATCACTAGTGCCGTATGTTTCTCTCAAAAAATTATGGAACTTTTCTTTTCGGTCGCTATTATTAAGATAACCAGCGGGGATTCTTAAGGACTGCAAGTAGGCTGGCACGTCAACAGCACCGTGATCTGAGGTAAGAAAAACGGTATATTCATCCGTACCAACATTTTTATCAAGATAATTAAATAAGCGCTCAAGTTCTAAATCGAGTCGTACATAAGTATCTTCAACTTCTTTACTATTTACGCCAAAGTTATGCCCCACATAATCTGTTGACGAGTAACTTAGGGTCAAGACATCAGTAATGTCATCCTTACCCAAATCTTCGCCTTCTATAGCAGCTAAAGCAAAATCTGTGGTAAGACTGTTTCCATACGGTGTAGTTTTCAAAATATCATAACTACCATTTATCATCCTTAATTTTGATAAGTCATAAGGAAATGTAGCTTCGTCTTTACCAATAAAACCCTTTTCAAAATCATTATTATCACTTCCGCTTGCTGTGTAGGAGTCAATATTCTTAAAGGTGTCCCAAATTTTAAAATAAGATTCTGCCTGCTTAGACCTATTAAAATCGCTTACCCATTTGGGAAGTTCATCCATATAAAATGTACTTGAAATCCATTTGCCTTCATTTTTACCATGAAACCAGTAGGCTGCATTGGCAGAATGACCAGCGGGTAAAATTGCACCTCTATCTTTAATTGCAATACCGATTGTCTTACCGCGCTGCTGGGTGAATAATCGGTTCTCGTCAGGAAAGGTTGTTGTTATCATTCGGTGGGGCGACATTTTACCAGCTCTACTTTCCGTACCAACAGAATTAACATTTTCATCGCCTGCACAGTACACCGATTGTTTTTCAACCTTACTGTACCAATTATTACTAATTATACCATGATATTTAGGCGTAGTACCCGTAAAAACCGATGCATGCCCTGGCCCAGTGTAGGTAGGTACATAATTGAAATGATTATTCTTACAGTTGAAACCCTCATTTATCATTCGCATAAAACCGCCATCAACAAATTGATGCTCAAAACGGGTCAAGTAGTCGTAACGCATTTGGTCAACTACAATACCAACAACTAACTTAGGCCTATCTGAATTAGATATTGATTTTATTTCATTTTTTGCTCCCTGGGCATTTGAGAATAAACATACGGCCCATAGACACCACAGATATGTCTGTCGAATCATAATTTGCTAACTATTTTAAATCAAAAATAATATTTTCAAAGGCATCAACTTTTAAAGTTGAGATTAAATCCCCGATAGATTTTTTTTACATTTACATATTAAATCAGCGCATGACCTACCTACACAATATTGGGGCCTATTTTATAATGATTGCCGATATGTTTAAAAAACCGACCAAATGGTCAGTTATGCGAACACTCATATTTAAGGACATTGACGACCTTATTATCGGTTCACTGGGTATTGTATGTTTCATTTCATTTTTTGTGGGTGGGGTAGTAACCATTCAAACGGCTTTAAATATCGATAATCCCCTTATACCAAAATATCTTATTGGATATGCCACGAGACAATCGGTAATTTTGGAATTCGCACCTACGTTCATTTCAATTATCATGGCTGGTAAAATGGGTTCTTACATAACATCTAGTATCGGTACGATGAGAGTTACTGAGCAGATTGATGCTTTGGAGGTTATGGGGATAAATCCATTAAATTATTTAGTATTTCCAAAATTTATCGCGCTCTTGTTATACCCCTTTATCATTTCAATATCAATGTTTCTAGGTGTTTTGGGAGGTATGGCAGCGGTTATTTTTGGAGGGTTTGGTACGTTGACTGATTTTATAACAGGTGTTCAAACTGATTTTACGCCATTCCATATAACCTATGCTTTTATAAAAACGTTTGTATTTGCCTTTGTTTTAGCCACTATTCCCTCCTTTCATGGTTATTTTATGAAAGGTGGTGCACTTGAGGTTGGAAAGGCCAGTACGACCGCTTTTGTTTGGACCAGTGTTGTTATTATTTTGTTGAATTATATTTTGACCCAACTATTACTGAGTTAATGATAGAAGTAAAAGACATAAGAAAATCTTTTGGTGATACCGAAGTACTAAGGGGAATCACAACGTCTTTTGAAAAAGGCAAAACGAATCTCATTATTGGCCAAAGTGGGTCTGGAAAGACGGTATTTATAAAGTGCCTTCTTGGTTTACATCAGCTAAATGATGGTGAAATAATATATGATGGCAAAGCACTTTCGGCCTATAAAGATGATGAAAGGAGTGATTTAAGAGCCGAAATGGGTATGGTTTTTCAAGGTAGTGCGTTGTTTGATTCCATGAACATTATTGAAAACGTCATGTTTCCGCTTAAAATGTTTACCAAGCAAAATAAAAGCGAAATGGAAGACCGCGCCAACGTGGTGCTAAAACGGGTCAATCTTGAAAACGCAAATCTTAAAATGCCGAGCGAGGCCTCAGGTGGTATGCAAAAAAGGGTAGCCATTGCCAGAGCCATTGTAAATAATCCAAAGTATTTATTCTGTGATGAACCAAATTCTGGTCTTGACCCAAAGACAGCAATGGTTATCGATAATCTTATTCAAGAGATTAC
>JBCCOJ010000037.1:0-19171 GCA_039025415.1 Bacteroidota bacterium
AAAAGAACAAAAACGCAAGAATGAAGAAAACAGAAAATATGATTTTAAGAATCAAAATCTCGGCTACATAAAAATAAGCGAGTTGTAATATTTCAGAAAATGCTATAAAAATTGAACCAATGAGCATATTGATACTCTTCTTGTCATCGTGGTAAATATAATTGACCAAAGAAAGACACATCAAGAAAATAACGACCACGTTGTAGAAATTTTCAAAACTAAAATTTGATTGTCTAACGAAATTTATTGTTATCTGCGACAGGCAGTAAACAAAGAAAACACCAATACTTGAAATTAATAAAAGGTAAAGACTGTACTTTTTACATATTTTCAAAAAATCCAACTCTCGCGATATTTTAAGAATTAGACAGCCATACGCGAAAATGTATAATAAATTATTCAGCACATAATTGGTGTAGTCAGATTTAAAAATATATCGATTACCCACTAACCAATTTGAGAAATAATAGATATCGCCTAGGATATAAAAAATAAGAAAACCAAAGAATAGTAATTTATCGCGGTTTACGTTTTTAGAATAGAGAATAGATAAAATTATCAATGCAACAATTCTCACACCTATATCAAGCATTTCAAGACCAGATACTTGCAAGACCAAGTAAGTAAAACTTAGAAATACAAGCAGCAGACTCAATATTTTAGTAGGTTTCATAGATTTAATTTTTCCCTTATAAAGGGTTTAAAAATTATAGTACAGCTTTTGATATAAAACTGTCTGTAATTGATAAGGGGCAACTATCAATATCAATACAAATCTAAGAAATTATTGCAATTAAACGAATAAAATTGTATTTAATCGTTAAAAAAAGGTGTTTGTGCTATTTATCTTACTTTTTTTAAGAACTCCTCTTCACTTATTGTAGTAATGTTCAATTTCTCTGCTTTTGCCTTTTTTGCTGGACCCATATTGGCCCCTGCAATCAAGTAATTTGTTTTTGAAGAGAGTGAGGTTGATACCTTTCCGCCGTTATCCTCTATCAGTTTTTTTAGCTCTGTTCTTGATACAGTTTCAAAAACGCCAGAAATCACAAAGGAAGCGCCATCGAGCTTATCGGATTGATTTGATAAGTTAGCCTCAGAAATTGCTAATTGTATGCCATGAGCCCTCAAGGACTCAATAATAATTCTATTTTCTTCAGAACCAAAAAAACTAATTACACTCTGTGCAATACGCGTCCCTATTTCGTCTACAGCCTCCAATTCTTGAAATGTTGCAGACATTAAGTTATCTATATTCTTAAACTGTTTTGCGAGTTTCTTTGCGACCGTTTCACCCACATACCTAATACCAATTGCAAACAGCACCCGCTCAAACGGAATCTTTTTAGACGCCTCAATACCATTAATCAAATTCTCAGCGCTTTTTTCTGCCATACGTTCTAAAGGAAGAATCTGCTCTTTTTTTAAATCAAATAAATCTGAGTAATTTGATATCAACTTTTCGTTTACTAAAAGCGCCACGGTTTCTCCTCCAAGACCATCAATATCCATGGCCTTTCTGGAAATAAAATGTTGAATTCGGCCAATTATCTGTGGCTTGCATCCATTATAATTAGGGCAATAGTGTTTTGCATCACCTTCTTCCCTTACCAAAGTAGAACCACATTCTGGACATTCTGTTATGTATGTTGTAGGTGCTGAGTCTAATGGGCGTTTACTTAAATCAACGGCTATAATTTTTGGTATTATTTCACCACCCTTTTCAACAAACACCTCATCACCTACCCTGATATCCAATTTTTTAATTTGATCTTCATTATGTAGGGAAGCCCGTTTGACCGTAGTACCCGCCAGTTCTACTGGTTCTAAATTAGCCACTGGGGTAATAGCACCTGTTCTGCCTACCTGATAAGTAATCTCATTAAGTCTTGTGGAAACTTGCTCTGCCTTAAACTTATAAGCCATGGCCCAACGTGGTGCTTTTGAGGTATAACCAAGTTCTTCCTGCTGTCTTAGGCGATTTACTTTTATGACGACTCCATCTGTTTCGTAAGGCAGGTCATGCCGATGTACATCCCAATACGCTACAAACTCCAAAACCTCATCAACAGATTTAGCCAATTTAGCGGCCTTGGGCACCTTGAAACCCATCTCACGTGCCATTTCAAGACTCTCGAACTGCGTATTAAAAGGCAAATCATTTCCTGTAATATTGTACAACAAACATTCCAAAGGTCTTCGGGCCACTTCCGCACTATCTTGCAACTTCAAACTACCTGATGCCGTATTTCGTGGGTTGCGGTAGAGCTCCTCACCTGCTTTCTGGCGCTCTTCATTCATTTTATTGAAACCTTCGAACGGAAGTATAATCTCACCTCTTATATCAAATTTTTCAGGATAGTTACCTTTTAATTTTAATGGAACTGATTTTATTGTTTTGATGTTGGCAGTAACATCATCCCCTTGTGTTCCATCCCCTCTCGTCACCGCTCTTAAAAGACTGCCATTTTCATAGCTCAAACTAATTGAGGCACCGTCATATTTAAGTTCACAGACAAATTCAACCTTACCCTCTATAATTTTGAGGATTCGTTTTTCCCAATCCAACAAATCCTGTTTAGAATAAGAATTGTCCAAAGAGTACATGCGGTGTTCGTGAACTACAGTTTCAAAGTTTTTGGTAATTTGACCGCCAACCCGCAGCGTGGGTGAATTCTCATCGTAGAATTCTGGATGTTGCTCTTCCAACTCTTGAAGCTGTTTTAACTTCATATCAAATTCATAATCATCAATTGTTGGTTGATCAAGAACGTAATAATTATAGTTGTGCTGACGTAATTCCTGCCTGAGGGATTCAATTTGGTTTTTAACTTCCACTTGAAGATTTTTATTTAACAAATTTAATTAATTAGTAGAAGCCTTGATTCCCTTTATGATTCTATCTTTTCCAAAAATATCTTTTTTAAGCTCTATTGAGCTAAAACCAAAGCCACTTAGCAATTCTTCCATTTGAACTCCAAGATATTCATTGATTTCCATTAAAAGGCTACCCCCATCTTTTAGATAATTTAAGGTGAACTCACAATTTGCCTTATAAAACAATAACGGGTTGTCGTCTTCAACGAATAGTGCCAAATGAGGTTCAAAATCCAAAACATTGGGTTTCATCTTCTTTTTTTCAGAATTGCGAACATAGGGTGGATTGGAAACGATGACGTCAAAAGTCAAATCACCTATTTTTTCATTCAAACCTCTCGCGTCAAGAATATCACCTTCTATGAAGGTAATATCGACATTATTCAAACTTGCATTGATTTTTGACATTGCTAAGGCACCATTTGAAACATCCAGTGCATAAATTTTAGCTTCTGGCAAGTGATATGCCAATGAAACTGCAATGCAACCTGAACCTGTTCCAATATCCAATATTGACAACTCTCCCGCCTTATTACCACTTTTTCTTAATGAGCTCAAAATAAAGTCAACAAGTTCTTCGGTCTCGGGTCTTGGAATCAAAACCTCAGGATTTACCTTGAATGGAAGTCCATAAAACTCAGTCTCGCCAAGAACATATTGTATTGGCTTATGATTCTTTAAATCATTTAGTGCAGCAAAAATTGAATCAATTTGAGGCGATTCAATTTTCAAATCGGGATTTAAGGCCAACTGTAAGCGCTTGATTTTCAAAAAATGCTCACTAAGCAAATTGAAAATTGAGCTAACCTCGCTAGAACCATAGATATCCTCAAGTTCACTATGAAACAATTTCTGTAGTGCGTAAATTTTCAAAAGCCTAAGTGTAGATTATGTTGCATTAAAATTTAGAGTGCTTTGGTCATCCAAATCCCGCAAGAATAATGACCCGTATTTCCCATGGGTTCATCAAGGTATTGAAAACCAATTTTTTCATATAGCTTAATCGCAGATTTCAACTGTGACGCACTTTCGAGATAACAGGTTTTAAAACCAAAACCCTTCGCCGCCTCAAGACATTTATCCAACATCTTTTGCCCCAAGCCAAGACCTCGAGCTTTGGGAGCAAAATACATTTTTTGAAGCTCACAGACATTGCCCTCAAAATCCAGAAGCTTCTTAATACCAGCCCCACCAAGAACTTCGTCCCCATTATCAACCACATAATAAACTTCCCGATTATTTTGGTAAGCTTCAAACATATTTGAAGTCTCAGGGTCTTCATAAGCAGTGCCAACCATAGGAATACCCCATTCTGGAAAACAGTCCTTTATCACCTTTTCTATCTGCACATTATCCCTTTGTTCTATTTCTCTTATTACAATGTTTAATTCACTCACAAATTATGCTAATTTTGAAGTCATGCTAAAGACGATGAATATACACGAAAAATACATAAAACGTTGCATTGAGATTGGCAAAAACGGATTAGGAACCACCGCGCCCAACCCCATGGTTGGTTGTATAATTGTTCACGATGATACAATTATAAGTGAGGGCTTCACTTCACCTTACGGCGGGCCCCATGCCGAAGTCAATGCTATTGCTAAGGTTAAGGATAAGTCAGTTTTAAAATCAGCTACAATTTACGTGACACTAGAACCTTGCTCCCATTATGGCAAGACACCGCCTTGTACTGATTTAATAATCAAACACGAGATTCCGAATATTGTAATTGGTTGTATTGATGATAATCCACAAGTTGCAGGAAAGGGCGTAGCAAAACTTAAATCCCTGGGTCGAAATGTTATTGTTGGGGTTTTAGAAGCCGAATGTAAATACCACCACAAGCGCTTTTTCACATTTCATAATAAAAAAAGACCCTACATTATATTGAAATGGGCTCAAACCAAAAACGGTTTTATCGCTCCTGCGGAAAAGGATAAAACCGAACCGGTATGGATTACCAATACGTATGCCAAGCAATTAGTACATAAATGGCGTGCTGAAGAACAGGCAATCTTGGTAGGAACCAATACAGTTCTGGAGGATAATCCAAGCCTGACAGTTAGGGATTGGACGGGAAGAAATCCAAAACGAGTGAGTTTAGATAAAAAATTCAGAATTCCAAAAACAGCCAGTATTTATTCCGACGAAGCTCCTAATATCGTTATTGCTGATTTCAAAGACGGTTACTTTGAAAAAAAGGAAAACCTACCAAAAGGTTGGAACATTTATCCCCCAAATTCCAAGCTACCTGATGGCTGGTTTATAAAAATTGACTGGCAAGATAAAGGTAAAATAGCTAAACAAATCTGTCACGCACTTTTTGAGAAAGATATCAACTCGGTTATAATTGAAGGTGGTTCAAAAACGCTGCAAACTTTTATAGATGAAAATCTATGGGATGAGGCTCGAGTATTTACCGGTAATTCAATTTTTGAAAATGGAACTTTGGCGCCAAAATTTAATGGACACCTCGTGTCTGATGAACAAATCTTAAAAGATAATCTTTCCATTTATCATAATGATTAACACGATTATCTTTGACTTCGGTGCGGTTTTCATTAATTTGGATAAAGAAGGTTCTCTGCATGAATTCTTGAAAGCTGCTGGAATCAAATCTCTAGACGCGGAGATGGTTGCTGTAAATCAACAATATGAAATAGGACAAATTTCCACAGAGGAATTCGTGGGTTTTTACAAGGTTAGATTCCCTCATCTGTCCCCAACCCAAATTATCGATTTATGGAATTGTATACTCTTGGACTTTCCAAAATCCCGACTTGAATTTATTAAGGAGCTTTCCGCCAAGGGAAACTACAATCTTCTTTTACTAAGTAATACCAACGATTTGCACATCTCTTGGATTAAAAGTAATATTCCGTTTTACGAAGAATTTAAAGCGCAATTCAATGCTTTTTACCTAAGCCATGAAATAAGGTTGCGAAAACCCAATGAAGATATTTACGATTTCGTACTAGAGAAAAACAATCTAAAAGCAGAAGACTGTTTATTTATCGATGATACTTTAGAAAATACCGATACAGCAAAACAAATGGGCATTCATATTTGGCACTTAAATGAAAAAACCGAAGATGTCACCGAGCTTTTCAAAATTAAAAAAGACCTCTTTTGATTTACTTGTTTCTTAGTGTAGCGGCCTCAACTTTGATTTTTATCATCTTCAAGCTATTCAATAAGTTTGGAATCAACACCCTGCATGCCATTATTGTAAATTATGCGGTTGCATTTTTATGCGGAATTTTAGCCTTTAAAGGTGAAATCAATATCACTTCCATTGTTAACTCAGACTGGTTTCTCGGAGCGGTTTTTCTTGGTTTTCTTTTTATTTCCATTTTTAATGTTATGGCGCTTACTTCCCAAAGAAATGGGCTTTCTGTCGCCTCGGTGGCCTCAAAAATGAGCGTGGTAATACCGGTTATCTTTGGAATTTACGTTTATGATGAAAGTACGGGTCTACAAAAAATAATAGGTATAATTCTTGCGTTACTGGCCGTTTATTTAACCTCTATTAAAACGAAAACTACCGAAAATTTCACCAAAGGGCTTTGGCTACCCGTTATCTTATTTTTTGGCTCTGGGATTATCGACACCTCCATTAAATTCATTGAGACCACCTATTTACCGGACAATGGAATACCCATATTTTCTGCTACCGTTTTTGTATTTGCATTTACCATTGGATCCTGTTTAATAGCTTACAAAGCAATATTCAATAAAAAAGCCAAAACGAACACAACAAACCATCAAAAAATGAAACTAATAATTGGTGGTAGCATTCTGGGCATTGTTAATTATGCATCCATATATTATTTGTTAAAGGCACTCGACCACGATAGCCTGGAAAGCTCGGTTATTTTTACCGTAAATAATGTTGCAATCGTAATGTTGACCACTTTGATTGGATTGATGGCATTCAAGGAAACTATTTCAAAAACCAATTGGGCTGGTATTTTTCTAGCAATAGTATCTATAGCTTTGGTTACTTTCGCATAAATGCAAGACACTTACAAAACCATTTTAAAACCGTCAAACGAGGTATTATTTAAAGACAAAAACAGTAAGTTTTACAGTTATGCCTTTCCCTTTACTAGCGAAAATCTTTTACCTCACATTATTTCAGAATTAAAATCAAACCATCAGAAAGCAGGTCACTTTTGCTACGCCTACCAAATAGGCAAAACAGAAACTAGCCAAGTTTATCGAGTAAACGATGATGGCGAACCTAACAACAGCGCAGGCATGCCAATTTACGGCCAAATTCAATCTGCCGATGTTACAGATATTCTTATTGTGGTAATAAGGTATTTCGGGGGCACTAAACTAGGAGTAAGTGGCTTAATTAATGCTTACAAAACATCGGCAAAATTAGCTCTTCAATCTGCTGAAATCGTTGAAAAGACAATAACGGTAGACTATTTGATTTCCTTCGATTATAAAAATATGAATAAGGTTATGCGCATTATAAAGGAAAGGAACCTTGAAATTATTGAGCAAAAGCTAGAACTGGATTGCAATATTAAAATTTCGGTTAGAAAAAAAGAGAGTAATTCTATTTTTCAACTTTTTGACCGGTTGTTTGAAATAACAATCAAAAAGGAAGACGCCTAAAAATCCATTTTCTCCAAAAGATAGTCTGGACATCTTGTAGGCCTGTTCCTAGATTTATCAAAAAATACTAAAACCGAATTTCCGGTAGTCAAAATTTCATCATTTTCATTAAAAATTTCATATTGAAATTCAATTCTTACTGTCGGTTTTTTTAAGACCTCGGTTTTCACTTTAAGTAGGTCGTCATACTTAGCTGATTTGTGATAATTTATCTCCAAGGAGACAACAGGCAACATGATACCGTCGTCTTCCATTTGCTTGTAGGAAAATCCGAATTTTCGAAGCCATTCCGTTCTTCCCATTTCAAAATATTGGGCGTAGTTTCCATGGTACACAACTCCCATTTGGTCAGTCTCTCCGTAGCGTACACGAAATTGCAATACATTAGATTTATCGGATTTAGACATATTGAACAAAATATTTTTTGTAAATTCGATGGATTTTAAACATGGTGAAAAATTTTCTAAAATTCAATAATTATTAGTTTTTTTATTAAGAAATTTGTTCACATATTTGTCATGTAAAATGATACAAGAGAAACCCTGATTTCTCTTTTTTTTGCCAACTAACTAATTCAATAAATCAAAATTTAATCGTTACAATGGTATTAACTGCGCAATCGGTTTGGAATAATTGTCTGTCTTTTATAAAGGATAACATTCAACCCCAAGCCTACAAAACGTGGTTTGAACCTATTGTCGCAGTTAAACTTACCGAGACCGCATTGAGTATTCAAGTACCAAGTAAGTTTTTTTACGAATGGCTTGAAGAACACTACGTTAAAATCTTAAAAGTTGCCCTAACTAAAGAATTGGGAGAAACGGCCAAATTGGTGTACGTTATCAAAATGGAAAACACCTACGGTAACAAACAGCCTTTTACGGAAAAAATTCCAAGTTCTAATCGTTCGGCATTAAAATCACAAGATGTAGACGTTCCATTAAATAACAAAAGTCCTGAGCTTAGAAATCCTTTCGTGATTCCGGGCATTCGAAATGTTAAGATTGAATCTCAACTTAATCCCAACTACACCTTTGAAAATTTCTTGGAAGGCGATTCCAACAGATTGGCAAGAAATGCCGGTCTAGCGGTAGCCAACAAACCAGGAGGCACTTCTTTCAACCCTCTATTAATTTTTGGCGGAGTTGGATTAGGCAAAACGCATTTAGCGCATGCCATAGGGGTTGACATTAAGGATAAATATCCAGAGAAAACCGTACTTTACATTTCCGCGGAAAAATTTACCCAACAATACATTGATTCCGTAAAGAAAAATAATAGGAACGATTTTATCCATTTCTATCAAATCATTGATGTATTAATTATAGACGACGTTCAATTTCTTTCTGGAAAGTCTGGAACACAGGATGTCTTTTTTCACATCTTCAACCATTTGCACCAAAATGGAAAACAGGTCATTTTAACTAGTGATAAAGCTCCGGTGGATATGCAAGATATCGAGCAGCGTTTATTATCCCGCTTTAAATGGGGACTTTCAGCCGAACTTCAAAGTCCAGATTTTGAGACCCGGGTTTCAATTCTAAAAAATAAGCTTTATAGAGACGGGGTTGAAATGCCAGACGAAATCATAGAGTACGTCGCCAAGCACATCAAAACCAATGTACGGGAATTGGAAGGTGCTATTATCAGTTTGATTGCGCAATCCTCATTCAATAGAAAGGAAATAACAATTAATCTCGCCAAGGATGTAGTTGAGAAATTCGTTAAAAACACCAAACGAGAAGTATCAATTGATTATATCCAAAAAGTGGTGTCAGATTATTTCCAAATGGATGTAAGCACATTGCAGTCTAAAACTAGAAAACGCCATATCGTTCAGGCAAGACAATTGGCAATGTTTTTTGCCAAAAAGTTCACAAAAGCGTCTTTGGCCAGCATCGGTTCACAAATTGGTAAGCGTGACCATGCGACTGTTCTTCATGCCTGTAAAACCGTTGATAATTTGTCATCCACAGACAAGCAGTTCAGAAAATACGTAGAAGACCTCTCCAAGAAACTTACCGTTTAAAAACGCATTACCATGACCTCAATTTTGATGGTTTGCCTAGGTAATATTTGCCGTTCGCCCTTAGCGCATGGCATAATGGAGCATAAGTTAAACCCAAACAACTACTACGTAGACTCTGCTGGCACTGCAGATTACCACGTTAGTGCAGCACCAGACCGACGTTCCATTAAAGTAGCAAAAGAGAACGGAATTGATATTTCCTCCCAGCGGGGTAGACAATTTCAAGTTTCAGACTTTGACAAGTTTGACCATATTTTCGTAATGGATAATTCAAACCTTAATAATGTTGCCAAGCTTGCGAGAAATGCGTCTGATATGCAAAAGGTCAAATTAATACTTGACACTCAAAAAGAAACGACCGCTGAAATTGTACCAGACCCTTATTATGGAGACTTTTCAGACTTCGAAAAAGTTTTCAAAATATTGGATAAGGCCTGTAATTATTGGATTGAAAGGCTCTAAGCCAATATCCAATTACCGCTATAAGTCCATAACTGCTGTTTTATTCGTACTTTTATTAAAACAGTTACTATGAAAAAAAATATCCTCTTTTTATCCTTATTGCTTGTCAATTTTATTTTTTCCCAAGACATTGAGTTAGAAACTTTCGCTACTGGCTTTTCCAATCCTGTAAATATCAAGCATGCTGGAGATGATAGACTATTTGTTGTTGAGCGTGCTGGTGTTATCGAAATTATTGATAGCAACGGAAACATGAATGCCGCACCATTTTTAAATATTGATGGGAGAGTTAGTAATTCGGGAGGGGAACGTGGTCTATTGGCAATGGCGTTTCATCCAGATTATGCCAATAATGGATTTTTCTACGTCAACTACATCGATAATAGTGGAGACACTGTGATTTCAAGATTTACCAGAAGCTCCACAGATACTGCCGATGTTACCTCAGAACTGATTTTATTGCAGGTATCTCAACCATTTGGCAATCATAACGGTGGTGATTTACAATTTGGTAACGATGGGTTTTTATACATCTCACTGGGCGATGGCGGTTCTGGAGGTGACCCGGGGAATCGAAGTCAAACCTTGACTACACTCCTAGGTAAAATGCTTCGAATTGATGTTGATAATATAAGTGGTGGTAATAATTACGCAATTCCGGCTGACAATCCGTTTGTTGGCGATTCTTCTGTTTTACCAGAAATTTGGGCCTATGGCTTAAGAAATCCGTTTAAATTTTCCTTCGATTCAAACAATGGCAGCATGTGGATTGCAGATGTAGGGCAGAATCAAATAGAAGAAATAAGCCGTGTTGATGCAACATCAACAGGAGGTGAAAATTATGGATGGCGGTGTTTTGAGGGTACTTCCGTATTTTCAACATCTAATGGTTGCAACACCATAGATCATACCCCACCAGTTGAGGAATATGTTCACAGTAGCGGGCGTTGTTCAATTACCGGTGGTTATGTTTACCGTGGTAGTGATTTCCCTGATTTACAAGGTCTATACTTTTTTGGCGATTTCTGCACCAATGAAATCGGCGTTGTAGAGGAAACCACAAATAATAATTATGAGCTTAGTTTTATCAATAATTTTTCAATTGGAGGTGTTTCGGCTTTTGGCGAGGGTAACGATGGTGAGTTGTACGTCGCTGGCCTCTCAACAGGCACTATTTTTAGAATTACCCAGAGTAATTTGAGCGTGAATTCAGCATTACCATCAAATGTAATCATCTATCCAAACCCGTCCGACGGAGTCATAAATTTTGATTTTAGAAATACCAACATTGCTGTTTCTCAAATAAGTATTTTAGATGGACAGGGTAAGGTGATACTTGATTATAGAAATATCAAGCAAGACGTTCTTACAATTTCTACTGAGACATTAATTAGTGGCTTTTATCTGGCTGAAATTTCCGATATTACCGGAACAAAGACCATAAAGAAATTGCTCATTGAATGATGAATGAAAATCCAGATTACGGAAAACTCTATTTAATCCCAACCCGGCTAGGCGACAATCCCCCTCTCGAAGTTCTACCACTATCGATAAAAAAGACCGTTGAATTGGTTAATGACTATATCGTAGAGAATGAAAAAACCGCAAGAGGCTTTATAAAGAGAATAAGTTCAGGGAAATCGCAGTCAAAATTGAATCTTCTGGTATTAAATAAGTACACCGAGCCTGGCGAGCTTGACCATTTTCTTGATGCCTGTAAAAACGGTTTACCCATGGGATTGCTCTCAGAGGCAGGCTGCCCAGCGGTTGCAGACCCAGGTTCTGAAATTGTTAGAATGGCCCATGAAAGCGGCATAAGGGTCATACCCTTGGTTGGCCCATCCTCAATACTGTTGGCATTAATGAGCTCTGGGATGAACGGACAAAGTTTTGCATTTAATGGTTATATCCCTATTGACAAATCTGAGCGCAAAGCTGCACTTAAACGCTTGGAGCGTGTTTCTTTTGAACAAAACCAAACTCAAATTATTATAGAAACACCTTATCGTAATAATGCCATTTTAGAGGAAATCTGTAGGAATCTCGGTGAAAATACAAGAGTCTGTATTGCTTGTGATATTACCTTACCAACTGAGTATATCAAGACCAAAACCGTTAAGGATTGGAGAAACACAACTGTTGATTTACATAAAAGACCGACTATTTTTTTGGTGCATAAGGATTAGCAACAATTAATTGTCGAAGGCTAAACAATTTATTGACCTAGATAGACCAATACATTATTTTTAATGCGCTCTTCAATATTAGAGACATCCGCCTTAACAAACGTTTCTCCCATAATATTTTCATAGAGTTCGATGTAGCGTTCGCTTACAGTTTCAATATAGGCGTCGCTCATTTCAGGTACGGTTTGCCCCTCTAAGCCCTGAAAATTATTTGATATTAACCATTGACGCACAAACTCCTTGGACAACTGTTTTTGAGCTTCATTTTTATCTTGTCGCTGTTGATAGCCTTCCTTGTAGAAATAACGTGAAGAGTCTGGTGTATGAATTTCGTCAATGAGAACGATTTTACCGTTTTTGGTTTTTCCGAATTCGTATTTGGTATCCACCAAAATAAGATTTCGTTTATCTGCGATTTCGCTACCGCGGTTAAATAGTTTTCGAGTATAATCCTCTAAAATCAAATAATCAGCTTCTGAAACAATCCCTCTTTTTAAAATATCCTTACGGCTAATATCTTCATCATGGTCACCTTTTTCAGCCTTTGTTGCTGGTGTAATAATTGGTTCTGGAAATCTATCATTCTCTTTCATGCCATCTGGCATTGCAACCCCACAAAGCTCTCGTTTTCCTAATTTATATTCCCTAGCGGCATGTCCTGACAAATAGCCACGAATGACCATTTCCACTTTAAAAGGCTCGCATAAATCACCTACCGCTACATTAGGGTCGGGAATGGCAGATAACCAGTTTGGCACTAAGTCTTCCGTGGCTTTCATCATGCTGGTCGCAATCTGATTCAATATTTGACCTTTATACGGAATTCCTTTGGGCATAACCACATCAAAGGCGCTTAACCTATCTGTAGCAATCATTACCAACTTCTCGTTATTAATATTGTAGACCTCCCTAACCTTTCCTTTATAAACTGATTTCTGGTTTGGAAAATTGAAATTGGTATTTGTAATTGTATTTTGATTTGGCATAAATTTAATTATTAGTGAGAGCTTTAAAACACCCCTAAAGTCCCCTCAAGGGGACACTCTAAATGAAAATTTTTCAGCTAAAAAAAGAAACAGACCATTTATAAATTTTTAATTCAGGGATTAAACATCCTAATAAATTAAGATTTAAATTCAGTCCCTATTTTCAATACTCTTGTAAGCAGCAATGACCTTTTTTACCAACTTGTGCCTGATGACATCTTTATCATCCAAGTAGACCATTCCAATACCTTCGACATTCTTCAAGACCAACAGTGCCTCCTTAAGACCAGAGATTGTTCTTCTAGGCAAATCGACTTGTCCAGGATCTCCAGTTAATAAAAATTTTGCGTTTTTTCCCATTCTGGTCAAAAACATCTTCATTTGAGCATGGGTTGTGTTTTGACCTTCATCAAGTATAACAAAGGCGTTATCAAGAGTACGACCTCGCATAAAGGCAAGAGGTGCAATTTGAATGGTACCTTGTTCTATTAGATTTGCAAGTCTTTCGGCTGGAATCATGTCCCTTAACGCATCATATAGGGGTTGCATATAAGGGTCTAATTTTTCTTTCAAGTCCCCGGGCAAAAAACCAAGGTTCTCCCCTGCTTCAACCGCAGGTCTGGTTAGAATTATTCGTTTGACTTGCTTGCTTTTGAGCGCGCGAACTGCGAGAGCTACACCAGTATAGGTTTTTCCTGTTCCTGCTGGCCCAATGGCAAATACCATATCATTTTTCTGAACACTCTCCACCAACTTACGCTGGTTAACCGTTTGCGCCCTTATCACCTTACCACCTACGCCATGTAATATCGCCTGCCCGCTTGCATCTGAGGTTTTATAATCTTCACTACTGGCACTAGTTAATACACGCTCAATGACATTTTCGTCTATTTTATTGAATTTACCAAAATGCGCCATTAGCATATTCATGCGAAGGTCAAATTCTTCTAGTAAATCTTCATCGCCGTAAGCTTTTATCTTATTGCCTCGTGCAACTATTTTAAGTTTTGGAAAGTATTTTTTAAGAAGTTCGATATTGACGTTTTGTGCGCCGAAAAATTCCTTTGGAGTGATTTCCTCCAGCTCTAATATGAGTTCATTCAAAAGCTATATTATTTATAAATTAATCTGTTTTGTTTTCTTAGTTTTGTGAGACAAAATGTATCATTTTTCGCTTCTATCTACTCAAAAATAGCTGAAATTTTCAATTTTGAATGTTTCCTTAAGGTTAAATACGTATTAGTTTTTAACAGGCAGAAGTTTATGATAAGGCTCAAATTCTACTAAATGTTTTTAGTTTAATTACATATGGCAATCATCACACTAACCACAGATTTTGGCGAGAAAGACCATTTTGTCGGTGCCATTAAAGGGGCTATTTTTTCTGAGTTGGAGAATGTTCGTATTGTTGATATCTCACATCTTATTTCGCCATTCAATGTCCCTGAGGCTGCCTACATTATTCAAAATGCCTATAGAAGTTTTCCCGAAGGAACGATTCACGTCATCGGTATTGACTCTGAACTCAATCAAGAAAACAAACATATTGCGGTTAAATTGGATGGTCATTATTTTATCTGTGCAAACAATGGTATCATGAGTATGATATGCCAAGAAATTGCTCCAGAAAAAATTGTTGAGATAAATATTCACGACCATGTAGCTTCCAGTTTTCCAGTTTTGGACGTCTTTGTAAAAGTCGCTTGCCATATTGCCAGGGGTGGCACTTTGGAGGTTATAGGTAAAATAATTTCTGATATTAAACCCATTAAAAATTTGAACCCTTTTGTTAATGATGAGAAAACCCAAATTATTGGCAATGTCATTTACATTGACAATTACGGTAACGTAATAACTAACATAAAGCGAAGTTTTTTTGAGACTATCAAAAAAACCCGTGATTTTGAAATTTCGGCCAGGCACTATAAGTTCAAGACAATATTTGAAAAGTACAGTGAGATTGTAAATTTTGATATCCCAGAGGACAAGCGTTATGCTGAAGGTAAGGCAATGATTGTTTTTAATTCATCCGGCTACCTGGAAATTGCGGTTTACAAGAGCGATTTAGGCTCTGTGGGAAGTGCGTCAAGCTTAATGGGATTAAAGCTTAGGGATACTGTAACCGTAAATTTTTTACCAGTCTCAGTAGTGCCCAAAGGGCTGAATGAGGACATCTTAAAAAGATGAAACTTTTATTGGCATTTATTTTTATAGCCACACCAAACCACTTAAAAGAGGGACTTTTCACAACATCTATAATGTATTAAATTTCAGCTAATTTCTAATGGCTATTGGCTAATGACTAATGGCTAATGGCTAAAGGCCAAAGGCCAAAGGCTAATAAAATAAAAACCTCTTGAATCGTTTATCCAAGAGGTTTGATCATTTTAAATGGTGACATTTTACATTGCCCCCCACTCTTTTAATGAATCTTCATTCATTTTAATATAACCTGCATTGTTTGCCTCTTTGGCTCCAGCTAGAGACATTTTAGCTGTTTCAATCGCTTTTTTCTTGTCACCGGCCTTGGCATAAATTAGGGACTGTTGTCTTAATTGCCAGAATCCAGGTTTTTCAATCTTCGCCATTGCTTTTTCCATCCACTCTTTAGCTTGATTGATATCTTTATCTTCTGCTAAATAATATACAGCTGACGCGTAGTAATCTGCGGCAGTAGGACCTCCCATTGCGCGATCAATAGCCGCTGCAACTTTTTGGTCCGTTGGCACCTCAAATTTTACAGGCACGTAAACATCTTCCCACATAAAGCCAATGTTCGCGGAGTTACTGCTCAAATCGTCAAAGGTTATGGTAAATGTTTCTATATCCATCGGTAATTTTACAATATCTGCCGTGACCTGAGCGGCTACTTTGGACTCGTCCCAAGACCTTGGGACACCCCAATTGTTAGAATCGGTATAAAATATGACATCCCAATTGCTTTCATTTGGTCTAGCGAATATTGCATAAGTGCCTGCTTTTAAATCCTTACCCCCTATGGAAACGTTATCGCTGAAGGTAATCTTGGTATTGGCATTTGCACCTAATCGCCAAACTTTACCATAAGGCTCAAGACTTCCAAAGATATCCCTACCTCTCATATTTGGTCTTGAATACTCAATGACCACATCGGTAAGGCCAACTTTTTGTTCAACTTTTGCCAATGGACTTGGCTTAGGTGTTTCAATTTGTGCTTCTACGCTGAAACAGCATAATATCACAGCAAATGCAAGTATTAGTTTTTTCATTTTAAAAATTATTAATGATTAGTTTAAAGTATAGGCGAAAGTTACAATTTCGCTCATGGGCAACCTGTTAATAAATCCCTAAATAAGCTTGACAGGTACTTGCACGTTATAAAGATTCATCGTAATATTGCAATAAACAAATGAATCACTATCATTATGGGTCTCATTAAAACTGACTTTTATATTAAGAAACATTTAGATATGGCTCATATATTTAAGGTTTTAGGGCACCCTGCCAGAATCGCGATTTTGGAACATCTACTAAAAATCGATACCTGTATTTGCGGTGACTTGGTTGATGAAATTGGTTTATCACAGTCAACAATTTCCCAACACCTCAAAGAGCTTAAAAATTTAGATTTAATACAAGGTACTATACAAGGTACAAGCGTCTGCTACTGTATAAATTTCAGTAAATGGAATGAAATTAGTGGCGTGACCAACGAATTTTTCAATAACAATCCAAACACGGCGGCCAATTGCTGCTAATAAACTATCCCTTCTTATGACACTACTACAATTAAAGAACGAACTTGAGCAGATGGCTCACATTGCATTTAAACTTCCAAACGGCGAATTGATACCACCACACTTTCATTTGACCGAAATTGGAACCGTAACTAGAAATTTTGTTGACTGCGGTGGCACGCTGAGACAAGAGAAAAAAGCGTCACTGCAATTGTGGACGGCCCTTGATTTTGATCACAGGCTTGAGGTGAAAACGATGCAAGAAATTATCGCAATGGCTGAAAGAACTTTCAACATTTTAGATTTGACCATCGAAGTTCAATACCAAGGTGAGACTACGCTAGAAACTTTTGGCGTAGATATTAGTGATGGTACATTTCAACTAGTTCCCCTTTCTACGGCCTGCTTAGCACTTGATAAGTGCGGTATTCCAGAAGAAAAGCAAAAGTTAGAGCTATCAGGCTTATCAAATAGTAACGGATGTCAACCTGGTAGCGGTTGCTGTTAAAATTCATCTAAGTAAAATTTAAGATTATGATTTCTCCAGCACTAGATGATTTTGTAAATAAACATCGCGGCAACGACATAAGTTCTGAGCGCAAAAAAGTCTTAGACCAACTTACGCATCACATTTCTCATAAGGTAAAGAATAGCGAGCCAATAAATTTGAATTTTATTTGCACGCACAACTCAAGAAGAAGTCATTTGTCGCAAATCATGGCACAGACCATGGCATCGCACTTTAAAATAGGTAATGTGAATTGCTATTCTGGTGGAACTGAAGCCACCGCCGTTTACCCAATGGTCATTGAAACTCTCAGAAAAATAGGCTTTTCGGTCCAACAACTCTCATACGGGGATAATCCGATTTACGCCATAAAATTTGCTGCAAGTGAACATCCAGTCATTGCATTTTCCAAAAAATTTGAAGATGGTTTTAATCCAAAAAAGGGCTTTGCTGCAGTGATGACCTGCAGTCATGCAGATGAAAATTGCCCTATGGTTTTTGGGGCAGATGAAAGAATATCAATTACCTACAACGACCCGAAGGCCTTTGACAATTCGCCGTTACAAGCAGAAAAATATCTCGAGTGTGCTGAATTGATAGCAAATGAAATGCACTATGTGTTTCAAAAAGTTGAGCAGGCAGGATGAAACAGTATATTTCTGAGGTAATTGGCACCTTTGCGATGATTTTTTGTGGTTGTGGTGCAATGACAGTAGATGAAATAACAGCTGGGAGTATTTCGCACGTTGGAGTTGCCATTACTTGGGGCCTTATCGTCATGGGAATGATTTATGCCTTTGGTGAAATCTCAGGGGCGCATTTTAATCCTGCAGTTACCTTTGGCTTTGCCATTTCTAAAAAATTTCCTTGGAAAAAAGTACCAAATTATATAATCGCTCAAGCAATTGGAGCGTTTCTCGCTTGCTTGGCTTTATGGTTTTTATTTCCGCAAAGCGAAACTCTAGGTGCTACATTACCAGCTGAAGGATTTGCACCCCAACGTGCATTCCTGCTTGAACTTCTTCTAACGTTCTTCCTTATGATAACCATACTAAATGTTTCAACTGGCAGTAAGGAAATCGGAAACATGGCAGCACTTGCAGTTGGAGGAATCATATTACTAGAGGCGATGTTTGCTGGCCCCATGACAAAAGCTTCAATGAACCCTATTCGCTCCTTGGCCCCTGCAGTTGTATCAAGAAATCTACAGCATTTATGGCTTTACTTGACCGCACCATTCTTGGGCACTACATTAGCAGTAGTATTATTCAAGGTGTATAAGCCTTAAGCCACACTTACCTAAATAAGCTTTTATTCAGAGTTAAACTGGTTTTAAAAACTCAATTTCTCTTGTTAATTTTTGTTTAACTTATTATATTAAAGTTTAAACATTTCATATCTTTACTCATATTTAAATATCATGGCAAAAAAGAAAAATATATCAACCAATGACATTATCTCATTTTATATGGATTATGTTTTGGAACACAATAAGCAACCAAAAAGTGTTTACAGTTTTGCAAAGGCTAGCAACTTTGAAGAATCAAAGTTCTATGAGTTTTTTGGTTCTTTTCAAGCTGTTGAAGAACACGTTTTCAAAGCATTTTTTGACAATAGCTTAACTGCTCTTGAAAAGAGTGAAGACTATCAAAACTTTGACCCAAGAAATAAATTACTAAGTTTCTACTTCACATTTTTTGAAAATTTGACAGCCAATAGAAGTTATGTGGTTTATGCACTAGATGAGCATAAAAACAATATGAAAAAGCTGAAAG
>JBCCOJ010000038.1:0-19080 GCA_039025415.1 Bacteroidota bacterium
CGATTTAAGGTCACAGGTACTGGTAAGATTAAAAGAAAGCACGCTTTTAAAAGTCATATCCTGACTAAAAAATCTAAAAAGCGTAAGCTGGCTTTAACTCATGATACTTTGGTTCACAAAGCAGATGAGGACAATGTTAAGTTAATGCTTCGAATGAAGTAATTACCTTAATCGGTTAAACAAATTATTATAAACCATGGAGTTAGGCCAATATTTCAAGTACGCTAAGTGCGATAGAATGAAATAAAAAGTGTCGATTATCGACCGCCTACTACAAAAACAAATTAAATTATGCCAAGATCAGTAAATTCAGTAGCTAAGAGAGCCAGAAGAAAAAAGGTTCTTAAGCAAGCCAAAGGTTATTTTGGAAGACGTAAAAACGTTTGGACAGTAGCAAAAAATGCAGTTGATAAAGCGATGCAATATTCGTATAGAGACCGTAGAGCGAAGAAAAGAAATTTTCGTTCGTTATGGATTATGCGAATAAATGCCGGTGCAAGACAGCATGGGATGAGTTATTCAAAGTTTATGGGACAGTTGAAAGCTAACAATATAGAATTAAACCGTAAGGTTTTAGCAGATTTAGCAATGAACCACCCAGAAGCTTTTGAAGCTATTGTAAATAAAGTAAAATAGGGCTGAAGCCAAATTAATAATATCGTTTCACCAAAAACTGTTTCATTATTGAGGCAGTTTTTTTGTTTAAACCATGCCGTAAGCAGTTAAAACCAGTTTTCGCGAACTCGCTTGATTTCTATGTTCGCATAAATATATGCCCTGCCAAATCCCTAAGTTTAAGTTTCCTCTGGTAATTGGAACCTGAATTGACACACCCATCAAAGAACTTTTAATGTGTGCGGGCATATCATCTGGCCCCTCTAACGTGTGCTTGTAATATGGTAGATTCTCTGGAACCAATTTAGAAATATGACTTTCAAAATCCAGTCTCACGGTTGGGTCTGCATTCTCGTTAATTGTCAAACTTGCAGATGTATGCTTTATAAATACGTGCAAAAAACCAATCTTAAAATCGTTTATTGCTGCTATAGAATTGACAACATATTCTGTTATTAAATGAAATCCGCGAGGTTTTGTTGGTAATAAAATTTCCTTTTGAATGATTTTCATCAATTGGGCATCTTACGTT
This sequence comes from Bacteroidota bacterium, assembly GCA_039025415.1. GTDB lineage: Bacteria > Bacteroidota > Bacteroidia > Flavobacteriales > Flavobacteriaceae > Psychroserpens. The sequence goes on from JBCCOJ010000038.1 coordinate 1,148, forward strand.
TTTTGCTTTTTCTTTTTTGCAGCTGGAAAAAGGACGTTATTAAGAATTAGTCTGTAACCAGGGGAAGTTGGATGAAGTTCTAATTCGGTTTTGGGGTCACCGACCTTATGGGTGTAATCTTCAGGGTCGTGCCCCCCGTAAAAGGTAAAAAAGCCCTTTCCCTTTATTCCATGAATATATTTGGCTTCGTCGTTAGTTCTATTTTCTCCCATAACCAGCACATTTGATTTAATTTGATCTCTGGTAAATGAAGTCGTTTGCCCCATAAAACCTTTTACCAAAGCCGTGTGATTTTGAGTCAACATGGTTGGGATAGGGTCCCATTTTGCAGAAAAATCCATCAAAGTGAAATAATCGGTTTGTTTAGGAATCCTCCGTTTTCTTGTCATGTCAATGGACGAGAATTCATAAACATTTGGATTTCTCTCCAAAAGAAAATCCTTAAATGCAAAAGTTTTCGAATAATCAATTTTGTTTTGATAGCCTGCTTCACTCCCGTCCCCGTCAAACATCGGCTCGCAAATATCCACACCGTCAGCGGCCAAAGCTATATCGAAACTATCTGTGGCACTACACATTGCAAACATAAAGCCACCTCCAACTACATAATCGCGTATTTTTTTTGCTACAGCTAATTTTTGTTCAGACACTTTATCATATCCTAGTTTAGCCGCGAGGGCCTCTGCCTTTTTTTTATCATGAATATACCATGCCGCTGCTCTATAGGCCCGATAAAACTTACCATACTGTCCAGTAAAATCTTCATGATGCAGATGCAACCAATCAAATAATAACAAGCCATCATTTAGTACTTCCTCATCGTAAATAGTTTCGTATGGGATTTCTGCATAGGTCAATACCATTGTTACGGCGTCATCCCAAGGTTTCAGCCCTTTTGGGGTATAAACTGCAATTTTTGGTGCCTTCTCCAAAACAACGGCTTCCATATTTTCAGAGGGACTGCTAATAAGGGTCAAAATCTCTTCAGCCTTTGAATTGGAAACAACCTCAAAACTCACCCCACGGATTTGACATTCACGTTGTATTTCTTCAGAGTTGGGTAAAAGAAATGATCCGCCTTTGTAATTCAATAACCATTTTACTTTCAATTGTCTCTCTAAAGTCCAATAGGTCACACCATAGGCCTTCAAGTGATTTTTCTGTCCTTCTGCATCCATTGGTATAAGAATATAGGATGCATACGCATTATATGTGGTAATAAGTATTATTAGAACGCAAACAAGCTTCTTCATAGCAGTAAGTTAAACTTTCATATGTTTAAAATTAAGCAAAAAACATACCTAACTAAAAACTTTAACCCTATATAATGAATTTACTCCCAAATATGAGCTTTCTTCATTAATGCGTCGTAATAAGGCTTCGCTTCTTCATATAGAGGAACTAAATGTTCGGGAAGTACCTTATTGCTTGATTTATATTTTTGAAATCCCTCAGAATTATGAACATTCTTGTACCAGAATTTAGCCCATACACCATCTTCCTTAATACCCCCCTTAGGCCATGTTAGCATACTATCAAAAAACGGTATTTCAATACTTGAACATAGTAGCCTAAGACTGTTGTTAGGATTTTTAAGAATCGAACTTGAATCTATGACGATATAATCAATGCCATTTTCTTCAAAATAATTCACCAAATCCAAGTGTGCTTTATAACCAACATCTTTGAGAGTCGGATTTTTTATAACCTTGTCATAAGAAAGCAACATTTGCTTGGGATTTCTAGTCAATATGACATTTGTGAGTTGCTTTGTAAAGGCCAAATCAATATCAAAAATATGATGTGACATGTTTTTGAAAAACAAGACAGGAAACGCGTTGTATTCCTGTACCATTTTCAAAACTTTTTGGCCATCATTTTCCATTGTCGACAAGACTTGCTTTGCACCCGGATGATATGAAAGCGCATTTGAATGTCGCAAATAATAGGCGTAAAATGGTTCATCAAAAACTTTGGCATCTGGCCTTTGAGCAAAACTGTACATTAATGCCGTAGAAATATTTCGTGGGCCTGACCACAAAAAAATGCGCTTTATATTATCTCCTTGCAGATTTGACATACGTCTCTTTTAATTCATCATAAAGATTAGAGAGTCGTCTGGTAACCTTTCCGAAATTTACTGACCCAATGTTTCGACCGTCTATTTTTACAACTGGGGTTAAACCGCCAAAGCTTCCTGTAACAAATGCCTCATCAGCGCCATAAACATCAAACAATGAAAAATTCTTTTGATGACAAATAATATTGTTCTTTTTACAAACCTCAATGACTTTAGCTCTAGTTATGCCGTTCATACAATATTGCCCTGTGGAGGTCCAAACTTCATTGTTTTTCACAATGAAAAAATTTGTCGCATTACACGTTGAGACGAATCCATTTACGTCGAGCATTAATGCTTCATCTGCACCCGCCTCGATTGCTTGAATCAAGGCTTGGACTTCATGCAATTTGCTATGGCAATTCAATCTCGGGTCAAGATAATCCGGCGAGCCACGCCTAATTGTACTAGTGAAAAGTGAAATTCCTCTTTCTTTAGATTTCCGCGAAGACTTTTTATGCTCTGGAATTATAACGATATTTGGCTCTGTAATAGTCAATCTTGGGTCTTGAGATGGTGTTTTTTTTATTCCACGAGTAACCATTACCCTAACGTGAATGTTATCGGTCATTTTGTTTTTATCCAAGACCTGATAGATAATTGAAGACAGCTCTTCTCTTGAATATTGCAATTCAATTGATACATTAGCGAATGCTGCCCAAAGCCGATCCAAATGTTCTTCTAAAAAAATCAAGATGCCATTATGCAGACGCATAGCTTCCCAGACACCGTCACCTACCAAATAACCACTGTCAAAAACTGAAATTTTAGCGGCATCCCTTTTGAAGTAGTCACCGTTGATATAGATCAGGATATCCTTATTCCTTTCGTCTTCAATGGCGTTATGTGTACCGTGAACCATTATGCTATGTAATATTTAAAGTAGTATACTATACCTTCTTATATTAGATGACTATTTTACGCGCTTTATAGAACGTTCAGGACCTGAAAGCAAGGAAGCAACTACCTGCGTGCCTTGAAATTGTTCTAATATAATCTTCACAAAAACAGTTATTGGTATTGCCATAATTAGACCAGGTATTCCCCAAATAAAGCCCCAAAGCATGAGCATTATTAGAACTGCTATTACGTTGATGGAGAATGATTTTCCCATAAACACTGGTTCTAAAATTGCTCCAAACAGCACTTGAACCCCAGTAATTGACAAAAAGAAGAAGAACAATACACTCGATGACTCTAGTTCAACAAAGGCAAAGATGGTCAGTAATATTACTGAAATAAAAGAGCCGACCATCTGGACAAAATTTATTAAAAAGGCAAAAAGACCCCAAAAAATTGGGAAACTGACATCAAAAAAAACACAGGCCAAACCAGTAAAAATACCCGTTAGTGCACTTACAGCAAACTTTACCTTAATGAAAGTTATAAGGTCTTTTTCAATACGCATAAAAGCTTTAACAGATGTATGCTTTCGTTTCAAGATGGTTTCATTCAGCACTTTTTGCATATTAATAGACTCGGCTAACCACAGTATTGTGAAGAATAATATCATCAAAATTGTGGTTAGAAATTTCCGAACGAAATCAAAGGTAGAACCAATACTATCAGTCTGAAAATATTGTGCAAAGAGGCTTTCGTCTTGGTTGTATTTAAGTCCAAATTGGTCTTCAAGAAAGACCATTAAATTATGGATTTTCACCTCTGCTTTAGAGAAGAAATCAGCATCGTTAGCTAAAATCTGCTTACTAGATAAATTTACGAGTTCAAAACCAATGAGTGCTCCAATTACAATAATGGCAAGAACAATTATTATACTAATAACCCTCGGAACTTTTCTTTTACCCAACCACCGCATTAGTGGGAGAAACAGCAGGGCGATAAACATCGAGCCGATTAGTGGAATAAATATAAACGAAAGGATATGAAGCACGTAAAAAACCAAAGGGATTACAATAAATAGTAATAATACGTTGGTTGTTCTTCTTTTCTCTAACATTTAGTACATTCTTTTTCAGCTAAGCAAATTTAACGGAAAAAGCCCTTAACGCAACGTAAAATGATATAAAATGACCTTCTGAATTAATAAAAATTAGTGGAATGGATGTAGTTTATACTATATCCCGATTTCATTGTTGCAAAGCAAGATTATTTAGCTAAATCCTAAAGAAATGAATTTAGAATGGGACATCATTATCCTCATCCTCATTTGGAGCACCAAAAGCATCTGAAGCCGAAGGAAAACTATCTGGCTTAAAAGTATCGTCATTAGCAGCTGCATTCATTTTAGAATGAAATTCACCAAAAGGGGTATCGAAATCATCGAGATTATCGAATTTACCTAAATGGCCAATAAATTTCAATCTTATATTATCTAAACCACCATTTCTGTGCTTGGCTACAATAAACTCACCTTGACCTTCAGTTGGTGAACGCTCGTCATCATCCCACTCTTCTATTTTATAATATTCTGGTCTATAGATAAAGCTAACAATATCAGCATCTTGCTCGATCGCTCCAGATTCACGTAAATCTGAGAGAAGCGGTCGTTTACTACCCCCACGGGTTTCAACAGCTCTAGACAATTGTGACAAGGCAATAACTGGTACGCTCAATTCCTTGGCCAAAGCCTTGAGATTTCGAGAGATTGTAGAGATTTCCTGTTCGCGATTGCCCCCTTTTTGACTTCCTCCCGCTGTCATCAACTGTAAATAATCTATAACTATTAATTTAATGCCGTATTGTGAAGCCAATCGACGTGCCTTTGCTCTTAGGTCAAAAATTGAAAGAGACGGCGTATCATCAATAAATAAAGGTGCTTTTTCAAGAGTCTTCACTTTAACGTTTAGCTGCTCCCATTCGTGTTTTTCCAGTTTTCCAGTTCTTAACTTTTCTGAAGAAAGTCCAGTTTCTGATGATATCAAACGGGTGATTAATTGCACCGAGGACATTTCTAAAGAGAAAAAGGCCACTGGAATATTACTATTTACGGCCATGTTCCTTGCCATTGTCAAGGTCAATGCCGTTTTTCCCATACCTGGCCGAGCTGCAACTATTATTAAATCACTTGGCTGCCATCCTGAGGTAAGCTTATCAAGTTTATTAAATCCTGAAGGAATCCCACTCAAACCTTCTTTGTTGGAAATTTCTTCTATTTTCTTTTTTGCTTGAATAACCAAACTCTGAGCAGTTTCTGTAGATTTCTTTACATTGCCTTGAGTGACTTCATATAATTTAGCCTCGGCATTATCTAAAAGGTCAAAAACATCCTTCGTTTCATCATAGGCTTCTTCAATAATTTCGTTTGAAATTTTGATTAAGCTCCTTTGAATAAACTTTTGTAAAATTATCCTCGCATGAAACTCAATATGTGCAGAAGATGAAACCCGCTGCGTTAAAGAAATGAGATAAAAATCGCCTCCTACGAGCTCTAGTTTGGCGTCTTTTTTTAATTGGCTAGAAACGGTTAATAAATCAACTGGCTCACTATTTTCAAATAATTTGAAAATTGCTTCAAAGATGTATTTATGGGCCTCTTTATAAAAAGCATCTGGACTTAAGATATCGATGACCTCATCTACACCTCTTTTGTCTATCATCATTGCTCCCAACACAACCTCTTCTAAATCAATAGCTTGAGGGGGTATTTTGCCTTTCTCTAAACTAATGATAGTACTTTTATCTACTTTATAACCTTGGATTGGATTGGTTTGTTTCATGACTGCGAATGTAAAGAAATTGTTAAGTAAATTAGGAGTTAAACGTTTTTCAATCTTAACACGTCATCAACATTGTAACTGTTAATAACTCAATTATATTGTTAACAGCAATAAAAAAGCCTGAATTGAAATTCTGGCTTTTTTTGAATCTGTTATGGGGCAAGACCTAGCCCTTGAAGACACCCATCGCTAAGTATTTATCCATTCGATTTTCAACCAATTCTTCTTTTGATAAGTTTTTGAGCTCTTCATAGTACCTTTCAATAGCCTCTTTTACAGTTTGAAATGTTGATTCCCTATCCGTATGGGCACCCCCAAGAGGTTCTTTAAGTATCTCGTCAACTAATTTTAATCTTTTCATATCTGGTGCAGTAAGTTTTAAAGCTTCCGCAGCCTGCTCTTTATATTCCCAACTTCTCCATAAAATTGAAGAGCAAGACTCCGGGGAAATAACCGAATACCATGTGTTTTCAAGCATCAAAACTTTATCGCCAACACCAATTCCCAATGCGCCGCCAGAGGCACCTTCGCCAATAATAATTGTGATTATAGGGACTTTCAATCGAGTCATCTCCATAATATTTCTTGCAATTGCTTCACCCTGGCCTCTCTCCTCTGCCTCCAGACCTGGATAAGCACCTGGAGTATCGATTAATGTGATAACTGGAATATCAAATTTTTCAGCCGACTTCATTAAACGCAACGCCTTACGATAGCCCTCAGGATTTGACATCCCAAAATTTCTATATTGCCTAGTTTTGGTATTAAAACCTTTTTGTTGACCGATGAACATGTAGCTTTGGTCACCAATTTTGCCTAGGCCACCAATCATAGCTTTGTCGTCCTTCACATTTCTATCCCCATGAAGTTCTAAAAATGTATCACCGCATAACGCTTTTATATGATCTAAGGTGTAGGGTCTATTTGGATGTCTAGACAATTGTACCCGTTGCCAAGCTGTTAGGTTTTTATAAATTTCCTTTTTTGTCGCAAGAAGCTTTTTTTCAATTTTCTTGCAAGTCTGCGTTACATCAACATCACTTTCTTGGCCAATGATTTGGCATTTTTCAAGCTGCTCTTCAAGTTCTTTAATGGGGAGTTCAAAATCTAAATATTCCATTTAAATATTGATTTTAAAAGTTGTATTAGGTTAGTTTAGCTAGCAAAAGTATGAAAATTTTAATTGGGTTTTTTCCTTACTATTGAACCCTTTTTAAATTGATCTTGGTTTTTTAGAATCCCATCGGCCAATACCGTTATTAGAACCAAAAATGCACCAAAATAAAATTGAGTGCTCATAATTTCGGTCTCAGGAAAAAGTAATACAGCAAGAATTATCCCGTAGACGGGTTCTAAATTATAGGTAAGAATTACTGTATAAGGGCTTATATATCTCATTACAAAAACTGAACCTATAAAAGCATAAGCTGTACATACAGAGGCCAGAATAAATAAGTATATCCAGTCTGATTTAGCCAAACTGAAAAACTCCACATTAAAGCCCTCTTGAAATGTCAAAATAAAGATGCTTATAAAAATGACGCCACTTATGAATTCGTAGAATGATATTATTGTGGCATTATGCGTTTTAATTAGTTGACCATTAATAACCGCGAAAAGGGTTGATAATAAAGCAGAAATAATACCTAATATAATTCCGTAAAGGTATTTTAGTTCACTTTCGGTAATGAGTACTACGCCAATAATTACTATTAGTCCGAAAAGAATTTCATACCAAATAATCTTTCTTCTAAATATGAGCGGCTCAATAAACGAGGCGAAAAATGCCCCTGTTGAAAACATAGCCAAAGTAATTGATACATTGGATTGTCTTATTGCCTCAAAAAAGGTAATCCAATGCAGTGCAATCAATATCCCAGCGCCAAAGAGCTTGATTTTTGACCTCAGTTCAATTTTTAAATCAAGACCTCTAACTTTCATGTAGATAAACATCAACAATCCTGCAATCAGCATTCGGTACCAAACTAATGCCACCGCATTTATTGAAATAAGTTCACCTAAAATTGCAGTAAATCCGGCAACGAAAACTAAAAAATGAAGATGAATGTAGCTTTTGGTTTTAGCGTTTGGCATTTTTTAGCAAATAGACGGCTAATATACCAAAAATGATATTCGGGAACCATACTGCTATTAAAGGGTCAAAACTGGATTGCTCTGCCATTACCCCAAATACCTTATCGAAAAAAACAAAGACCATGGCAATAGTTATTCCAAAAGCCAAATTAATTCCCATTCCCCCTCTACGTTTAATAGATGATACCGAAACCGCTATTATGGTAAGAATATAAACTGAAACGGGAAGACTCCACTTTTTGTACTTTACCACATTATACCTTCCAATATTTGAAGAACCTCTTTTCTTTTCTTTTTCGATAAAATCTATGAGCTCGGGATACGGTAAGGTTTCTGCGATGTACTCTTCAGGGGTCAAGTCTTCAACATCAAATGGAAATACTGTATCCTTTTTACGTTCACTTTCAATAATCTCTTGATTTTCAAAAAATTTACGTTTCTTGTAGGAAGACATTATATAAGTTGAATCTTCTTCGTTATACCTTATATTGCTCGCCGTAATCTTATACTTTAAGGTATTGCCCTCAACATGTTCCAAACTAAAATTTCTGCCTACTTTGGTATCTGGATTAAAGCTACTCACATAGATAAAATCATTGTCATTGACCTGCCTGTAAATATTTGTGGTTTTTACCGCTTGTTTGCTTCCCTTTAAATATTGGTATTTAAATTGATTAAATCCAGCACTGGCATTAGGCGCTAAATACAATCCCATTAAAATTGAAAAAGCCGCAACTATCGTAGCCCCAATCATATAAGGTCTTAGAAAACGCCAAAAGGAAACTCCTGAGCTTAAAAATGCAACTATTTCAGTGTTATTGGCCAATTTTGAAGTAAACCAAATTACCGAAAGAAATAAAAATATAGGAAAAAGTAGATGGGCAAAATATATTGTAAAATCTAGATAGTATTGCGCTACGGCAGGAAAAGGCACTTCTTTTTCAAGTATTTTTCCAATTTTTTCTGCAAGGTTAACCGTTATCCCTATTGGAATAAATAACAAGAGCATCATCAAAAATGTGAAGAGATAGCGTTTTAGTATGTACCAGTCAAGTATTTTCATAAGCCTCCCCAACCCTTCCAAAGGAGGGGCTTTTTAAGCACTATTCAAGTATTAGTCAATATTCACTTGTTTCATTAAAACTATTTTCAAGAAAAGCATTTGGTACCATATTAAAAATCTTGGTTCATAATAATACTTTTTTATAACATCGAGCGACGCATCCATTCCTATTCGCCTTTTGGCGGAAGGTTAAAAGGGACTTATAATCTGTTATCCATTTGCTTTACCATTCTATAATTCCATTCACGAAAATTACCATCTATGATTTGTTTTCTTGCTTCCCTTACCAACCAGAGGTAAAACCCCAAGTTGTGAATCGTAGCTATTTGTTTGCCGAGCAATTCATTAACGGTAAATAGATGCCTGACATATGCCTTTGAATATTCTCTATCGACAAAAGTGATTCCCATTTCATCTATGGGTGAAAAATCATCGGCCCATTTAAGGTTTTTGATATTTATTGTTCCATTTGCCGTGAATAGCATTCCATTTCTTGCATTACGGGTTGGCATAACACAATCAAACATATCAACCCCCAAGGCAATATTCTCTAATATATTAATAGGTGTGCCAACTCCCATCAAGTATCGAGGTTTGTCCTCGGGCAGCACATTGCATACCACTTCGGTCATTCCATACATTTCCTCGGCGGGTTCACCTACTGAAAGTCCACCAATTGCATTACCTTCTGCTCCAACGTTCGCTATGTATTCCGCAGACTGTTTTCTTAAGTCTTTATATGTGCTACCTTGTACAATTGGAAAGAAGGTTTGTTGGTAATCGTATTTTAGTGGTGTTTTTTTCAAATGTTCTAGACATCGCTCTAACCATCTGTGCGTCATGTGCATGGAACGCTTAGCGTAGTTGTAATCGCAAGGGTAAGGTGTACATTCATCAAATGCCATGATAATATCTGCCCCTATGCTGCGCTGAATTTCCATGACATTCTCTGGTGTAAATACATGATAGCTGCCGTCGATATGCGATTTAAATTTTACGCCTTCCTCCTTTATTTTTCGGTTTGCCGAAAGTGAATATACTTGGTAACCCCCAGAATCGGTCAAAATATTTCTATCCCAACCCATAAATTTATGTAGACCACCTGCTTTTTCTAGAATTGGTATTTGAGGTCTCAAAAAAAGGTGGTAAGTATTACCAAGAATGATATCTGGATTAATATCGTTTTTAAGTTCGCGTTGATGAACTCCTTTTACAGATGCAACTGTACCCACGGGCATGAAAATTGGCGTTTCAATTTTCCCGTGGTCGGTGGTGATTACGCCAGCCCGTGCTTTACTTTGGGAATCTTTTGCCTTTAATTCAAAATTCATTGGTGCATTTAACGAATGGCAAATATACTTATCTCAAAAAATTATGGTCTTAAATGATTCGTAAATCTTATTTCAAAAATTGTTTCATAATTTCGAATTCAATTTTTTAAATCCAATCTATTATGAAATTGTTAGCAATTGATTATGTTTCGTTAATAACTGATTATCCATCTCGTTTGTAACACCTGCTTAATCCTGTAATTTTGGCCTAAATTTATTTATTTAGGTATAATGGCAGACATCGAACAATTAGAAGACTTAACTATTCAGGTTAGGCGTGATATATTAAGAATGGTTCATAAGGTAAATTCTGGTCATCCAGGTGGGTCCCTAGGGTGTACGGAATTCTTTGTGGCACTCTATCAAAAAATTCTGGACCGCAAGGATGACTTTGATATGGACGGGATTGGTGAAGACCTCTTCTTTTTATCTAATGGCCATATTTCTCCAGTTTTTTATAGTGTTTTGGCGCGTTCGGGTTATTTCCCGGTAGATGAGTTAAACACCTTTAGACTTATTGATTCTAGACTTCAGGGGCATCCAACCACACACGAAGGCTTACCGGGGGTTCGGATAGCTTCAGGTTCTCTGGGTCAAGGGTTTTCCGTAGCTCTCGGAGCAGCCCAAACTAAAAAACTTAATGGTGACAGTCATTTAATTTATAGTCTTCACGGTGATGGAGAATTGCAGGAAGGGCAAAATTGGGAAGCAATTATGTACGCAGCCGGAAATAAAGTCGATAATATAATTTCAACAATAGATTTAAACGGCCAGCAAATAGATGGTGCTACAGATGATGTTTTACCATTAGGCAATTTGAGGGAGAAATTTGAGGCTTTTGGTTGGATTGTTGTTGCTATTGAAAAAGGAAATAACATTGAAGCGGTCCTAAAAGGTATGGATATCGCAAAATCAAAAACAGGTCAAGGTAAACCAGTTTGTGTACTACTCAAAACCGTTATGGGTAATGGTGTAGATTTCATGATGCATACGCACGCTTGGCACGGTAAGGCGCCAAATGATGAACAACTGGAAGTTGGATTGTCACAAAACGCAGAAACACTTGGAGATTATTAAAGCCCCTCCTAGCCCCCCCCGGAGGGGAGGGATGGATGCGTGGTGCGCAATGATGTAAAACCAACCTAAAGCAGATAAATTTTTACATTAAAACTCAATTTGAATAAGATTATAATTAACCAAAAGTTTTAAGTCACTCATAGAAAGAGAGTGCTATAAAACTTCATAAAACACCCGAGTAAAAGCAATCCGCCTTTTTGGCGGAGGGTTTGGGGAGACTAAACATGATTAATACAGGAAATAAAGACACACGTTCAGGCTTCGGCGCCGGACTAACACAATTAGGTAAATCCAATAAAAACGTCGTGGCCTTATGTGCCGATTTAATTGGGTCACTTAAAATGGATGAATTTAAAAATAACCATCCCGAGCGATTCTTTCAAGTTGGTATTGCAGAAGCGAATATGATTGGGCTAGCGGCAGGAATGACTATTGGCGGTAAAATTCCATTTACTGGGACTTTCGCGAATTTCTCAACAGGAAGGGTTTACGATCAGATTAGGCAAAGTGTTGCTTATTCGGGTAAAAATGTAAAAATATGTGCATCACACGCTGGCATTACTTTAGGTGAAGATGGTGCAACCCACCAAATTCTTGAAGATATTGGCCTAATGAAAATGTTACCAGGTATGACTGTGATCAATACCTGCGACTTTAACCAAACAAAAGCCGCAACTCTTGCCATTGCCGAGCATCAAGGCCCTGTTTACTTAAGATTTGGAAGACCAAAGGTTGCCAATTTTACCGATGAGAATCAATCTTTTGAAATTGGTAAGGCTGTTAAACTTACCGAGGGAAATGATGTAACTATTGTGGCTACAGGTCACTTGGTTTGGGAGGCTTTAGAGGCGGCTAAAGCTTTGAATGAAAAAGGTGTTTCTGCAGAGGTCATTAACATACACACCATTAAGCCCTTAGATGAAAAAGCTATTTTAGATTCGGTTTCAAAAACAAAGTGCATTGTAACCGCCGAAGAACACAATTATCTTGGTGGATTAGGTGAAAGTGTTGCAAGAACATTAGCACAACACAGACCGACTCCTCAGGAATTTGTTGCAACACAAGATACCTTCGGCGAGTCTGGAACGCCAGCCCAGTTAATGGAGAAATACGGTTTGAATGCAGATGCTATTGTCAAGGCTGTTGAGAAAGTAATACCAAGAAAGAAATAGTCTAATCTTATAATCTTAGACGGATTAGGAAATAGGCGTTTTTAAAATAATTTTGATTTGGCAACGTTTTTGATATCAGACTCATCTAAATCATAAAAACGAATAGTATGAAACATTCAAATCAAAAAACAGACCTCCAGAACCTACGATTATTAAAAAGGAGCTTAGCATTAAGTTTTGTGTTACTCTCCTTTTTTTCTTTAAAAGTTGCGGCACAAGAAGATAGTGGCTTCGGTATTAAGGGTGGCATTAACTACAATGCCAATGGCGATTATTTTGAATCAATAGGAAGTGCGGCCGAAGAACCTGATCGTACCATAGGTTACCATGTGGGCGTATTCGGGAAATTTGGTAGTAAATTCTACCTTAGACCCGAAGTGGTTTATACCAGTATTGGTAGTGACTACGATAATGACGATTTTAGAATGCAAAAAATCGATGTTCCAGTATTGGTTGGCCTTAAGGTAATTGGTCCATTGACTGTTTTTGGAGGTCCCTCTTTTCAGTATATACTAGATACTGAGTTTGATGGTATTTCTATTGATAATGTAGAAGATGATTTTTCGATTGGTCTAAACTTTGGCATTGGATTCAATCTTGGTAAAATTGGAGTTGACCTACGTTATGAACGTGGTTTTAGTGAAAACGAATCTACTTTTATAAATACAAATTTAGGCCAGGGTGTGGTTAGTAGATTAGATACAAGACCCGATCAATTGATACTTAGCCTCTCCGCTGCGTTCTAAATTGATGTAAAATAGTATTATGAGCCATAGAACCCAGAGTCTATGGCTTTTTTATTTGAAATCAACAAATCTCCTTTAACCTGACTAACATGTTATTTTAGATTAATAAGTTTTGAAATTAAAAGAGTTTAGTATTTTTATAACGATAACCGTTTAGCCAAATAATGTCTGAATTACAAGTAGCTGAAGAAAAATTACACTGTAAGAATTGCGGTTATGAGCTTCATCCCGATTTTGAGTTTTGTCCTAACTGCGGGCAGAAAGTCAATGAAGAACTAACCCTTAGAATTCTTTTTTATAATACTATTAGCAACTATTTTTCCTTTGACGCAAGATTTATCAAAAGTTTTGTGCCGCTAATGTTCAAACCTGGCTATTTGGCGCGAAAGTATTTGGACGGTAAACGTTTAATGTTTTTACATCCTGCTCAGATGTATCTGTTTATTTCGGTGGTCTTCTTCTTTATTTTTTCCTTCTCGGTAAGAAAACAAAGTGAAATTATAAATGAGGAATTGAAAAAGTCGTTCGATAGTCCATCAATTGTTTCAGAAATTGATTCAATTTCAAAAATCAATAACGACTCAATTGCCAAGACCGAAATAAAAAAGGTTCTGGATGAAAATAAATTTATTACTGGTCTCAACGATAAGCAAATTGATTCTATTCTGTCTTCAGCCGAGACATCAGAAAACAATAATATAAATTTCGAAGGTTTTAGCCCAAAAGAACTGGATTCATTAATAGCCATAAACGCGAGTGACGAAACGATATATAATTCCTTGGGGCTCGATGCAGATGCTGGCTGGTTTAAAAGAAAATTATATGCTCAGTTTCTGAAGTTTTACAAAGCAAGGGATGGCGGAAATATTTTAAAAACATTCTACGATACCATTCCAATCGCTTTATTTGTGTTATTGCCGCTATTCGCATTGATTTTGAAACTATTATATTACAAACGTGGTCGTTATTCGCATCACCTAGTTTTCAGCTTTTATTATTTTTCATTTTTATTTGCCCTATTTAGTCTGATTTTTGGTATTAATCTTATTTGGGATATACCTGACTGGATTGACTGGCTTATTGTCCTGTCTACCTTTTTCTATCTATTTATCGCATTGAAGCGGTTTTACTTAAAAAGCTGGATTGGTGCTTTCTTTAAGGCAGGAGTAGCAACCTTCACATTTATGGCAGTTGTGCTACCTACGGCGGCAGTAATTATTGCCTTTTATGCGTTTTTGTTCTATTGATTTAAAGTTTCGGCAGTACAGATTGGCACATTTAAAAACTGGCTTAAGGAGTCAGCATCAGATATTACACCTTTAAGATTTCCGTGGTCAATAACATTAATTCTTGAAGCATCGTCTAAAACTAAATTTAACTCGAAACTATTGTAGCTTTTATCCTTACCACTAACGATTTCGCCAATAATCTGCAAGGCAACAATGCGAGACATCGATATGTTGTGCTTCGCATCTTTCGTTTTATTTTTAAAAAACCCTTTATAAAATCGGTTTATCGACTTATCAAAAACTATCGGTCTAAATAACGTCCTCAATAGAAATAAGGTTGCTAGAGACCATACCAAAACGAATAATAGTAAGGGCCATGAGTTTTCAATTATACCGTAATTGAATTGATTTGCATTTTGATATAATACAACGGCAATAATTATAAAGGGAACTATTACAAAGGCCCCGCAGAAAAAACCGTAGCCTCGGGAAGGCTTAAACTCATAACGGTGCGAGGCTTTTTTATATAACACTTGAGTTTCAAAACTTGCACCCCCTAAAGCCAATGGGAGTTTTGAAACCTCTTTTTTAATATCCTCAATTTTCTTTACATCCAAAATTTAAAGTTTGTCTTTTAGATATTGACCAGTGATGGATTTTTTCTCTTTAACAATATCCTCGGGTGCTCCTGCTGCCAACAGCTGCCCCCCCCTGTTTCCACCTTCAGGCCCTAAATCAATAATATAATCAGCGCATTTTATTAAATCTAGATTATGTTCGATTACGATTATTGAGTGTTTGTTTTCAATAAGCGCATTGAAGGATTTCAGTAATTTTTTAATATCGTGAAAATGCAACCCTGTTGTTGGCTCATCAAATATGAAAAGGGTTTGGTTGCTTCTCGTTCCTTTGCCGAGAAATGATGCCAGTTTAATACGCTGCGCCTCACCACCAGAAAGGGTTGATGAACTTTGCCCAAGAGTTACGTATCCTAGCCCAACATCCTGAAGTGGTTGTAATTTCTTTTGAATTTTGTCCTGCCCATGTTCGGCAAAAAATGAGACCGCATCATCTATGGTCATGCTTAAAATATCGTAAATATTCTTACCGTCAAATGTAACCTCAAGGATCTCCTTTTTGAAACGTTTACCGTCACAAACCTCGCACTTTAGATGAACATCGGGCATAAACTGCATCTCGATGGTAACTTCACCTTCGCCTTTGCAATTATCACATCTTCCACCGTCAACGTTGAAACTGAAATGTTTCGCTTGGAAATTTCTGATTTTACTCAATTTCTGACTCGCAAATAACGCCCTGATATCATCGTAAGCCTTGATATAGGTTACAGGATTTGAACGAGAGGACCGACCAATTGGATTTTGGTCAACAAACTCAATCTGTTTGATATTTTTAAAGTTTCCGCCTAGTTCAGTAAATTGACCTGGCTTCTCACCAAAACCTGTAAGTTGCTTTTGTAAAGCTGGATAAAGTATTTTCTTGACCAAAGTACTCTTTCCGCTACCAGAAACTCCGGTAATTACAGTTAACATTTCCAATGGGAAAGAAACATCAATGTTCTGAAGATTATTGGCTCTTGCCCCTTTTATTTCGATCTGATATTTTGAGGTTCTTCGTTTTTTTGGAACTTCTATCTCAAGATTACCATTTAGGTATTTCGAGGTTAGGGATTGGGATTTTAGAATATCCTTAAAGTTTCCCACGGCAACCACTTCACCGCCGAATGTACCTGCTTCTGGGCCAATATCAATGATTTCATCTGCTGCTTGCATGATATCCTCATCATGCTCTACTACAATCACCGTATTGCCCAAATCGCGCAAAGCTTTTAATACAGAAATCAACTTTTCGGTATCCTTTGGATGTAAACCAATACTGGGTTCATCTAGAATATACATTGAGCCCACCAGACTACTTCCGAGCGAGGTCGCCAAATTAATACGCTGGCTTTCACCACCAGAGAGCGTATTTGACTTTCGATTAAGGGTCAAATAATCAAGACCCACGTTGCATAAAAATGTCAATCGACTGTTTATTTCCTTAAGTAAACGTTCAGCGATTTTAGTGTCGTGGTCATTTAATTCTAATTGCTTGAAAAATAAAGTGAGTTCATCTAAGGGTTTCTCAACCAAATCGGTTATGGTGACATTGTTTATCTTAACGTAATTTGCCTCTTTTCTCAAACGCTTCCCTTTACACAAATTACATTTTGTCTTTCCCCGATAACGGGACAACATTACCCTATTCTGAATTTTGTAGGCTTTGGACTCCAATTCGGCAAAAAAATCATTTAATCCTGTGAAGTATTTATTGCCGTCCCATACCAGTTGCTTTTGAGCATCGGTAAGTTCAAAAAAAGGCTTATGGATTGGAAAATCGAATTTATGCGAATTATTCACCAGCTGGTCTCGATACCAACTCATACTCTCCCCTCGCCACGGGAAAATTGCATTATCATAAATTGAAAGCGCTGTATTTGGAATGACCAATTCTTCATCAATGCCAATAACATCGCCGTATCCCTCACATTTTGGACAGGCGCCATAAGGGTTATTGAAACTAAATAAATGCGGATTAGGTTCTAGAAAGGTCATTCCGTCAAGCTCAAAACGGTTATTAAATTCAGTTCTGTTTTTTTCAGAAATTGATTCAATTATGCAAGTGCCCTTTCCTTCAAAAAAGGCCGTCTCGATAGCATCGGCAAGGCGATTGTAGAAATCTTCTTCATGTTTAACTATAATACGGTCAACTACAAGAAAGACATTTGATTTAATCTCTTTATCCAATGCATCATCAATTCGCAAAACCTCATTATCATATTGTATTCGTGCATAACCTTGCTGTTTTAAGACCTTCAGCTTGTCGTCCATTGTTCTGCCCTCCTCTAAAATTATAGGTGAAAGAAGCAGCAGTTTTTCCCTTTCATTAAAAGATTTTACTAAATCCAGTACATCTTTGGTCGTATGTTTCTTGACCTCATTACCCGAAATAGGCGAATAGGTTTTACCGATTCTTGCATATAACAATTTCAAATAATCATATACTTCTGTGGAAGTACCAACCGTTGAACGCGGATTTGTTGAATTTACCTTCTGTTCGATGGCGATTGCGGGAGCTATTCCTTTTATGAACTCCACTTTGGGTTTATTTAATCGACCCAGAAATTGTCTTGCATAGCTTGAAAGACTTTCAACGTAACGCCTTTGGCCTTCAGCGTATAAAGTGTCAAACGCCAAACTGGATTTTCCTGAACCAGACAATCCTGTAATTACGACTAACTTATTTCTAGGTATAACAACATCAATATTCTTTAAATTATGTAATTGCGCCCCTTTAATTATGATGTTATGCTTTGGATCTACCTCTAAAATATCTTGCGTCATTATGAAAATTCTGGAATTTAA
>JBCCOJ010000039.1:0-18947 GCA_039025415.1 Bacteroidota bacterium
AGACTCCAAAACATTAATTGATTCCAAAAAGGTGGATATATTGAATTATTATCTAATGGTAATTAATAAAAAGATTTAAAAAATAATAACGTGAGTTTAGAATTTCAGTCAAAGCCTAAAATAGGGTTAGTATATGGTTCAGATACGGGAATGACCGAAGAGATTACAGGCGCCTTAGTTGATAAATGTAATTTTTGGGATATTGAGGTAAGCGATGTCCATAGTGTAAGAACTGAGGATACCGACTTTTTTGAGCGTTTTCAGTTTATCATTCTCGGCCTATCCACTTGGTATGATGGCGATTTGCAAAGTGACTGGGAAG
Source organism: Bacteroidota bacterium (assembly GCA_039025415.1). Taxonomy (GTDB): domain Bacteria; phylum Bacteroidota; class Bacteroidia; order Flavobacteriales; family Flavobacteriaceae; genus Psychroserpens. Next base: position 323 of record JBCCOJ010000039.1, read on the forward strand.
ATTACTACGACGAATTCAAAACGGTGGATTTTTCAGGTAAAATTGTGGCAATTTACGGGCTGGGAGATCAATATGGTTATGATGACTACTTTATTGATGGTGTTGGTATGTTGGCTGAAGTTGTTTTGCAGAAAGGCGGGATTCTTGTAGGTCATTGGCCAACCGAAGGCTACGATTTTTCAAAATCAAAGGCATTGATGAATGATAGTACGTTCTATGGTCTTGCTCTTGACGAAGATAACCAACCTGAGCTCACCAACAAACGTTTGGATGCATGGCTCATAGAGCTAAAGACCCAATTCGAACGTCATACCTTAAAAATAGTGGAATAACTGTTTTCAAAAGCCTATTTAATCACTCACAAATCTATTTGATTGAAATTACTTGAAAATTAAAAATTGATTAATGATAAAGACAGATATGTTGATTATCGGTGCGGGACCTACGGGTCTTTTTACCGTTTTTGAAGCCGGACTATTAAAGATTAAATGCCATCTCATTGATTCTCTGCCGATTCCAGGGGGCCAATGCGCTGAAATCTATCCTAAGAAACCAATTTATGATATCCCTGCTTATCCTGAGATTCTTGCTGGTGATTTGGTCGATAATCTGATAAAACAAATCAAGCCTTTTGAGCCCGGATTCACACTTGGAGAACGCGCTGAAAAACTTGATAAATTGGAAGATGGCTCTTTTGCAGTCACTACCAATAAAGGTACGCAACACCGAGCTCCTGTCGTCGTCATAGCTGGAGGCCTGGGGTGTTTTGAACCGCGAAAGCCACTAATATCCAACTTGTCTGATTTTGAGGAAAAAGGAATAAACTACATGATTAAAGACCCCGAAGATTACCGCGATAAAAAAGTAGTAATTGCGGGTGGTGGGGATTCCGCTTTGGATTGGTCTATCTTTTTGACAAATGTTGCCCAAGAGGTGCATTTAGTCCACCGTAGAAATGAATTTCGGGGCGCTTTAGACTCTGTTGAAAAGGCTGCCGAACTTTCCAAACTAGGAAAAATTAAACTACATACCCCTGCTGAAGTCATTGCGCTTAGCGGAAACGGTAGATTGGATGCAGTCACCATCAAAGAAAGTGGCGCTGAAGATTCAGAGGAAATTGTAAAGACCGATTATTTCATACCGCTCTTTGGTCTCTCACCAAAACTTGGGCCGATTGCTGATTGGGGCTTGGAAATAGAAAAGAATGCTATCAAGGTCAATAATGCAAAGGACTATCAGACTAGCATTCCTGGGGTTTTCGCCATCGGTGATGTAAATATATATGAAGGCAAACTAAAACTTATCCTCTCAGGGTTTCATGAAGCAGCGGTAATGTGTCAGTATGCCTACAACATTATCAATCCAGGAAAAAAATACATTCTTAAATATACCACAGTGGGTGGTGTTGAAGGTTTTGATGGCACCAAAAAGGAAGCTGAAAAAGCGGTGGTTAAAAGTATTGCATAGCCTCCTAATAACCCTAAAATCTTTTGAAGTTTTGTCGTTTTATTAATCCTACGCTTTCTCTCTAAAACTGCTTTAAAAACGTAATCTTAGCGATAAATTCCTCTTGGGCAAATGGTCTGGGGTTGGAAGCCAGCCCTTCACTTTCATTTTGGTTGAATACCAAATAAATAAATGATAGTGGTTGGTATTCCCAAGCCAAACGTAGATTCCAAATATTGGCCTTGTTGGCACTATTATATTGATAGGAACCATTAAATCGAACCCTTGGATTTAGTGCCAGTCTCGCATTGGTTGAAAGTAGATTTGTGCTCAAATTGGTATTGTTGATTCCGACTTCAGAAAATTCGCGAATGGTGTAGGAGCCAGTAAGCTCAATATTGGGAATAGGGGAAATCCTAAAGTCAAAATCCACGAACTCCAACTGCCCATCGTAATAATTGCCGTTGCTGTAGGTGACCGCTCCGGCCAGTTTTCTTGAGAAATCACTATCAAAGCTAATTTCATAGGCACCAAACTGGTAGTAGCCTGGTGCAATATCAATACCTAATGGGCTAAAGGTATTATCCAATTGTTGCCACTCCTGCCTTAGCCGTATTTCAAACTGACCGCCTGTTTGCCATTCTAGGTCAAAAGGTGAAAAATTCATCAAACCTTGTTGAAAACTACCGTCAGACGCTTTCCAGAAAAAATCGGCACTAACGTCAGGTCCAAAACTCCTTACAAATTTCGGCAGGAATTTTGGTCTAATGTCCAAATCTATGGCGGGGGAAACCAACATAAAGTCATTAAAGTTTAAAAACCCCATGCGTGGAAGATAATCTTCTGAAACGTACTGACCAATGAGGCCGAGATACCCCCAATTTTTCTGTTGGTAAATCCAGGCACTTGTACTTATACCATCTCCCTGTTCACTATCGGTGCTGTATGACACCATAGCGTCAATGGATAAGCTTTGCCTTGGTCTAAAGAATCCGTTCACGGTTGCGGTAGTATTCTGCTTGGAATCAATTTGCTCGCCGCTTTCATCTGTAAACGACTCATCAATTCTATGAGTAATAAGACCGCCAATCCTATTTTGCCCGGATAAGTTTTGGGCGTAGCGCCCAACCCCGAAGTAGGCAGCTGGGCTTGTACCAGTCTTGCGTTGCCTCATTGCCAAGAGCCCCGAAGTCTGTGAACTGGTTCGGCTCGTAAAGCGCAGCCCACCATCTAGTGCAATAGGTAGACCATTATCATCAAGACCAATACTTCTGCTAAAAAATGGTTGGATGTTACTTATTTCACTAACACTAAAAATATTTGCATTTTCAAGAAAAAATTGCCGCCTTTCTGGGAACAAGACCGAAAATCGGGATAGGTTTTGGACTTGTTGGTCAACATCGGCTTGGGCAAAATCGGTATTAACGGTCACATCAAGCACAGAATTGGGCGTTATGGCCCATTTAAACTCACCACCCACTTCAAGTTTATTTGTTTTTTGGGGCTCTTGCAGGTTTTCCTGGGTACTTCCAGTGTCTCCCAAGAGATAGGGATTAAGCTGGATGTTAGCCGAGGGTGGCGGCGTTTTTAGACCAGTTAGCACTGCGGCGTAAGCCATTCTGAAATGCGAGAATGCCCTAGGGAAAGCCGGCCAAGTTGTAATTTCATTATTTCGTCTAATATTTCGGCTAAAGGAAATATACATTTTATCAGTTCCCTCTTTATATCGTAGCGTTTTCCAAGGTATGGCCATTTCGACAATCCAAGCAGTGTCAGTTATCAGGGTTCGGGCGTACCAAAGTGCGTCCCAATCTACATTGCCGCCACCTTCGTTACCGTCAATAACCTGGGTCTCGCGTTGCGAACCGTAAGGCGTAACTTCAAATCCCACGGCATTGCGCTTATCCAGTAATCCGTCTAATGCCACACTAAATCTATCGTTGCCAAATCCACTAAAGTCCCGCTGTAGATTTCTGACCCTTAAATTTCTACGTCGCTTTAAACTATCTGAGCATATTGCGCCGATATATAGAAATTTGGAATCAAACAAAACTCGGACCTCAGTATCAAAACTGGCAATGGCGCCTTGAACAGGCTCACGCTGGGTAAATCCTGAAATTTTTTGGGCGCTTTCCCATGCTATTTCGTCCAATACACCATCAAGTTTTATAATATCATTTGCGGTTTGGCTAGCTTTTATCGTTAAAGGTTCTTTTGGAGGTGGGAAGGTTTCTTGGCAATGCACAATTTGAGTTGAATATAATATAAGAATAAATGCAACTCTAAAAATTAGTGCTCGATTATTACTACTAAGACAATAATATTTTGGTTTCCCCAAGATGTCGAGATTTTAAGGAATTTAATATAAAAATGGAATAATCCTTTTGGTCCTTGAAATATAATTTTGGTATGACCTACCAAAAGTTTCAATCATCATCTTTTCTTCTCGATTTACTCTTAAGAAATATAATATTCCAAAACTGATTATTCCTGATAATCCGGCAATGTAATTATTCAATAATAAGATTTGGGCAATTGTCCAAAGCCAGATGGAACTATACATAGGGTGTCGAATATATTTATAAACGCCTTGGTCAATAATAGTGTGTTTTTCCCTTATTTCAAGGGAGACTGACCAATTCAACCCCAAATCTTTATGGGATCTGTAAAAGAGCCAGAGCGTTGGAAAGATTATTAAAAGACCAATAGCGCGCCATGGGAAAGGTAAATTATAATTAGCAAAATTTAGAATATCGGTAAGTATAAAAACCAAGGGAATTATCATCATCCCTAGAAATACCAAAGCCAAAGTAAATTTCTCAATACTATCTTTTTCGTTACGCTCAATTTTATTTGCTTTGTTGCGCTTTTGATAAGGATAACGAACAACAAAAGTTCCTATAATTATGATTAGATAGCCTATGTTTGGAATAATTGGATTCATGTTTCAGTTATTTAATTAGGTGTTTGCTTATTAAAAACCAATTTATTTCAACTCAATTCATGGTTATCATAAACCACCTCGATTCCGTAACCTTTCTTGGTTGCGGAACTTCTACTCCTATTAAGTAGGAGAATTAGTTGATTCTATTTATTATAACATTGATTATATAATCTAATTTCTTCTCTAGCGACGCGGACTGAAAGCCTTACACAGTTTAGGCACGTGGGATAATTGAAATTTTGAAAACTTTCAATGTAAAGGCTTTAGTCAATTCAGTTATTTATGTTAAGGTTTTTTGCACAGTTTTACCATGCTGTACTTCCGTTTGACAAAATTCCCGTCCTTGCTCTTTACGTACTCAGTTTTTTGTTTATGGTCGTTTATTGTTAGACTGGTATTTTTTATTAATCTTGAAATTTCAGATGTATAGTAGAGCTTGAATAATTTTTTGACGAAAGGCAGACCCACCATAAATTTTTTTTCAGCGTAAGTAAGTACACAAATTCCTGTTTGTTTTAGGACTCTTTCGATTTCCGATATAAGCCGTTTTGGTTCACGCCAAAAATAAATCGTGTTTATACTGATTATTTTACTAAAGCTATCGTCGGAAAACGGTAAGTTCATACCATCGTAAAAATTAAATCGGGCTTGGGAACCATGGTTCTTTTTCGCCTGCTGGCACATAATCTTTGAAATTTCCAGACCGTGGTAAGCAATATTGAAATCAGGCGGAATTACCTTATCAAAATGCCCACAGTTGCCGTGTCCCAATTCGAGAACCCTATCGTTTTCTTCTAGATTCAAAAACTGAAACGAACTTGTGGTCATCCCAATATTTGTGGCATCCATTTCACGACCAACTTCCTCGCCGTAAGCACCCGTTGGGCAACTCAATTGCCTTTCGAGTTCCTGATAATCCACATTGGTCGATTTTTTCGGCATATTCTAAAAGGATTTTAATTGGTTATAGCTTACTCCTTTTCATTCAACAATTAATTTCTTCGTTAAACCTGAGTGCTCTAGTATATACAGTCCTGGAGATAGTTTTGACAAATCAATATCAATCGAATCTTTCATCACATTTATTTTCAAAACAACTTGTCCAGAAATGTTATAAATATTTATGGATTCGTTTGGCACTAGATTTTTGACGGAAATTAGATTACTGGCTGGATTAGGTAGGATTTGGACGTCTTTTTCACTTTCAAAACTTTCCACCGAGAGACTTTCGTAATTAAATGAAACATCATCAACAAAACTTATTGACCCTGGGTTGGTAACAGGATTTGGAGCCTTAATCCAGACCGTATTGGCAAAAATCAGTAGCAATCTGTCTGGAATAACGTCACTTTGAATCACGTTTACTGGCGCTGAAAATGAAGTATAGTCTGAAACGGCACCAAAGGTTTCATAGGCCTCTGCTACCAATTCATTTTCGCCGGTATCTGGATTGAACTTTAAAAATTCAGCGTAAACGGAAAATTCACTAGGAAAGGTGGTTTCTTCATCTAAAGTGCCTAAAAACGTGCAAGTTCCTGCTGGAAATGTTGCATCACTTCCAGCAGTATGCTTGTAGTGTCCGTCAATGGAATTGGGTATTTCCGTGAAAGTAAATTCAACAGGTACAGAGTCAAAGAAACCCGTTTCAGCGGTAAAGATGCCGACAGCACTTGGTCCTGAACCAAAAAATGCATTTTCGATTCTTACCGCAGAACTACCACTAAAAGCATCTGTGGTTTGGACAACACTCGTGGCATCTGGAGTCGAAAAAATATCATCTCCGGTTGACCAGCCCAGAGGTCTGCCCGTGGCGTTCGCAAGCGTGGAAAACGTACCTTGACCATCGCCATCAATCACGCAAGTGCTTGAATTGAAAGCATTGGTATTAAAATCGTACTGAAAGAGTTCAACATCAATAGTCCCGAAGTTTTCAAAATCAGGATTAGGTAAGTTCTGTGAGTTTAAAATAAACCCAAAAACAAATATTAAAAGTGTAATTTTTTGCATGGTTTATAATTTTAAGAATAGTCATTCTAAATTTTAATACCATTTTCAGCGCGGCCATGGCATTAAGACCGCGCTTCGAATGGAAAGCTAAGCATGGTAACTACTTACTCTTTATGATTTTTACTGCGTTTAACGCCTTTTCATCTTGGGACGGTACAAGTAGATAAACACCGTTTTGCAAATGACTCAAATCAATCTGGTTTTGAGGTTCGTGGTCTAGATTGGATTGATTTACCATTCGACCAAATAAATCAAAAATCTTAATTTCACGATTCGGGCTGTTTTCAGAAAATTGAATCGCGATTTTGTCTTCAAAAGGATTTGGAAATACCGAATAATTGATTAGTTGATTATTTACTACGGAAAGCGTCTCAGAGTCGGCTAAAGTGTAAATTCCGTTGACCGATACGTTTTCAACTTCCACAAAATTCAAATCGGTATCACGGCTTAGGGTTTCCAAGGCTTCATATCCAGAGCCTGTATCCCTAAACACGGTCAATTCATTTTCATCTATTCCATTAAGTTCTGCATCTAGATAAAAGAATTTCAAAATGATGATTTCATCATTGGTCGCGCTAATCTCAATTTGCCGTTCTATACTCTCGTTGGCACCTAAGGTAATAATACCGTGAGACCTTACGATGCCAGTAGTGCCCAAATCTGTCTCTCCCTCAAATTCAAAGCCTAAATTACTCGGATTTACTGCGCTTGGAGCGTTTAAATCAAGAGTGGTGAATACACTTCCCGGATTGCCTAATATTCTAGATGTCTCAGACTCATTGTTCAAATTTGCTCCGTTCATTTCAATATCCGCTCCATCGAGTTCAATGGTTCCATTAACAAAATCTATTTGATTATTAATGGTAAGGTTGGTCAAAACAGAAATACCGTTTGAACTTTTATCTATGGATAGGGTATAAATTTCAAAGCCAGAAGCTCCATTCAGAAAATGGTCCACAGTGGCACTTTCTCCAACAAAGTTATAAGTTTCTTGGTCTGATGTTATTGTGCCTTCGTTAATCAGGGACACATCATCTAGTGTCAATATGGGGCTACCAACAAAACTAAAATTGGTACCAGAAGTATTGACCATTTGTACCTGACCGAAAGAAAATTGACCAAAAACCCATAAAAAAGCAGAGATTTTCAAATAATATTTTATGCTCTTGCTAATCATGATTATTGTCTTTGGGCAACATTAGTATTCGACTTAATGCTTTGGAGTTTACCGGTCTGACCAGCTTTAACTTCAGCTAATTCTGCACTAAGTGCTTTAATTTGCTTATTCTGTCCATCAATAATACCCTTAAGTTCCTGAATGGCCTTGGTTAGTGGCATTACAAATTTGCTATAATCTACGCTGTAGTGTTCATCTTCCAAATTTTCTGGTATTTTGACTCCATCGAAATTATAATTCGCATTTTCTGCAGCAATCTCAACTTCCTGGGCTATAAATCCAGTCTCGATTTTACCGGTATTTGATTTTTCACCTTTATGATTGAATTTTGCGTGCTTTGTGTAATCAAAATTATAGACTACTGGTCGTAGATTGAGAATAAATTCCAGTCCCTTTACGTTTTCTTCTACGTTATATTTAAATCTACCGTCCGAAGTTGTATTAAAGGCCGTAGCATTCATTTCGCCAGTTGCATTTACATCTGTTGCATTGACGTTTCCTGAGGCATTGACATCAACCGCATCAACGTTTGCCGTTGCCGTCAAATTCGTTGTACTTATATCGCCACTAGCGCTAACATCAACACTAGATACGTTACCAGTTGCTAAAACGTTAGTTACGTTGGCATCTCCCGTCGCATTCAAATTGCCAGTATTGACATCGCCACTACTGTTTAAATCTATACCAGAAAGATTACCGGTAGCTGTTACGTCTGTAGCGTTAATATTTCCTGATGTGACTAGATTACCAGAGGTTGTTATTTCGGAAATATCTCCATTACCGAGTACGATTTGGTTATCTGCTGTAATTAGCGCTTCAAAGCCTAAAGCGGTGCTATTGGTGTAATTTATCCCAGCATCGGACACACCAGTCTGTCGCCCTAAAAATGTTACGTTAGTGTTTTCAGCAGAACCGTCGGTAGCTTGATTTGTCCCTCGCCCAGCATCAAAGCCTATATAAAGGTTTCCTTCTCCAGTAATATTTCCCTGACCGGCGCGAAGTCCCATGGCGATATTGCCGTTTCCAGTAGTTGTTCTGTTAAGAGCAAAAGAACCTACTGCGGCATTTGCCGAACCAGTAGTATTACTTTGTAAGGATTGATAACCAAGTGCTGCATTTTGAGCCCCTGTAGTATTCTGCTCCAAGGTTCTTCCTCCAACCGAGGCGTTACCAAATGCAAAAAAGAATCCAAAAGGATTTCCAAAGACAACATCTCCAGTCAAAGGTTGGGAGTTCCATCCTACTGCAACGTTGAAACCATTACCGCCAGACTGAGCGGTTGAAAGAGCATTGTTGCCTATTGCGATATTTGCACTTGCATTTGCTCCATCACCAAGAAGGTTTGCTCCTGCACCATCACCTGAAATCACGTTGCTGTTGACCAAAAAAACATCGCCATCATCTGCACCAATTTCGTTCCATTCGGTGCCATTGTAAAACCAAAAGGAATTAGTCTCATTATCAAATACCATTAAACCCTTGGCCGGTGTGTCTATTGCCTCGCGGTCTGCCGCAGTCATTCTCGGGATAAGTAGACCTTTTTCGGTTGAGGTAACATCAAGAATTGCTGATTCTTCTGGGGTGGTCGTACCGATACCCACACCTTGCGCCAGTAAAAGAAAAGGTGTCATTATCAATATTGTAAATAGTGTAAATCTTGTATTCATGATTTTTAATTTATATGGATTATTAATTGATTACTCGTTATTTTCGGCGTTTTCATTTTGTTCCTCTATTTCGTAGAAGCCGTATATGATTCCTCCATTGGTTACGTTGATTATTTGTTCGGCAGTATTGGTTTGGGGGTCGGTTTCGTAAATGGCATTTATACCCAACTCAGAATTATAGACCACCAACTGAACCTTATCCCGATAATTATAGGCTTGACCAGCTGTAAAACCTGAATTAGGTGGTATACCTTGTACCAGTTCAGCGGTACCATCATTTAAATTCATTTTCACCCAACGCATCAAGGGAAGATTTACAAAATCAGCAGGAGTTGCTGGCTCTTCCATCAAAACATTGGTATAGGCAATACCATCGCCCACGTAGATAAATCCAGCGTTTACAGCGGTACTGGCTTGAGATTCATTAATTAATTCCTGTGCTTTAAAGTTGAAATTAGGGTCGAATTCATCGCTGGCTTCAGCTATTTTTAAAATCGCAGCATCCGCGATTTCCCCAACCGGAAAGGTCAAACTGCCTTGAGTCGGTAAAAACAAATCTCCATTCTCGGCTTGCATGTTACTGTTGAATCTCAAAAAAGGTTGGCCACCGTATTTTGTGCCTTGCTTGAAAATATTACCCAGGTAGGTGTCGGTATCGGTATCAATCACAGCCACGGTAACACCATTAGGGTCATCGTAGATAAACGGTGGAAAAACAAAGCCGGTATAAAGACAGGCATACAATCGATTTCCACGAACGTAAAGGGCATTGTAGTAGTTTGACGGATTGTTTTCATTGACATAAGCTGCTGACATGTCAATTTCGCCAGTTGGGAGGAATGTTTCTGGATTGAATATTTTTATATTCAAAGTATTAAAATCCACGTAGTAACCCTTCGTTTCATCAACGAATACCACCGAAGAGCCACCACCGAAAGTCTCAATAATATCAGCTGCGATTGGCACTTTGTTTTCGTCAAGAAAAACCCTTTGGTAACCTGGCCCGCTGAATAATTTTTGTTGGTTGACCACGTAACTTTTGAATGATATTCCTCCTGAAATCGCGGGAAATGCCAAGGTTGTGGAAAGGGAAGGCGCATCAATATCACCTTCGGGAAATTCATCAAAACCAGTAATAAAGCCATTTGCAGAACTGGCGCTACGGGTAAAGAGTATATAATCCTTTTCTACCGAAGGTGGGCCAAAGGAAAAATCAGGATTTCCCGAAACGGGAATGGCATCGTCAGTCGCACAACCCAAAATGAATAAGGTTATTATGAGATAAATAATAAGATGTAAAGTTTTATTGATACCCATTGTTATTGAATGTTATACCTAATTTTAAAGTTTACGTTTGTACCAGGAAGTTGTACCCTAAAATTATCGTAAAGGTCATCGTTGAAAATGTTGTTTACCTTTCCCGAAAAGTTCCATTTTCCCGAAGTATCCGTGTAAGTAATCTCAACTGCGTTGCGATGTTGGGTGGGAATAAAATTGGCAATATTCTGGTTGGCGTTTGCCTCTCGAACTGAGGAAAACTCCTCGATAAAATCGTAGAAATAGCTAACGTTTAGAATATCATCATCGTTTATAATATTCTTAAAATTATAAGAGCCGTCAAAGCTCATAAAAAAATAAGGAACGTTAGGTTGGCGTTCGCCAATCAATCCGCTATCGACCTCGTCAAGCGCGCTCCTAATCCTAACATCCTGATAAGTAGCCGACAAGTTAAGACGGGAATTATCATTTGGTTCTATAGAGATATACCCATCAACCCCTGCTATTTCAACTTCTTCCTCATTAAAGAACTGGGCAAGGTCAAATCCAGACGCCAACAGGATGATACGGTCTTGCTGATAGCGATAAAAGCCGTTTACTTCAACCGCCAATTGCATATCATTAAAAATTTTAGTTCGGTAAAAGGCACCAAGGTTATAATTGTCACTTTGCTCTGGACGTAAATTAATGTTTGAACGAATTGTGCTTTGATTTCCGAAAAGTTCATTTTCTTCTGGTAAACGATACGCATACTCGTAGGATGTACGAACAAATAATTTTGGGTTAAAGGAGTACTTTAGTGCAATATTGGCACCGCTGTAATTGTTGTTCACCGTTCTGTTTTCAAAATCTTGTCCACCAATTGTTTCGAGACTGGTAGCATCTGCAAACAAATGATAATTCTTATAGGTTAGTACGCTTTCAAGATTGCTGTTGAACCAAGACCCAAGCCATTCTACTCCGGCGAAATTCTGATTAAGCTTTGCTGGAAACTGAAATGCGTCCTCTTCCTTTGGTACAAAAGCATTGCGACCCTCTCGTCTTTGATTGATAAAGAGATTGCTTACTGTGATTTTATGTGAACTATCTAAATCGTAAATAAGGGTTGAACGCTGTAAAAAAATATCACGGTTGATTTCGATATCCGCTGGTGCAGCAAGTAAGTCCGTACCTCTATTATTAGGGGTTTGAAGAATGTTACCTTCCCAGTCGTAAAAATTAGCGGTAGAGTCCAAAATGCGTTCCCTATATACTCCAAAATTGGTTTTAGTTTTCAATTTCAGTTGGTCTTCAATAATACCAACTGAATAATCTACTGTACTGGTGACCCCTGAACTTTCATTAAATAAATCTCCAGCTGGCCGCACGGGATTAAATACTACACCAGTTTGTACTTCATCGAAAATATCACTGTAAGCAATTGACAGTTTTAGCTCATCAGCCCATTTTTTATTCCGTATTCCTGCAAAAAATTCCCCAAAATAGGCACGATAGGTATCGTTGAAGCGTTCAGCCTCAATAACTCTTGTGGCTCTGATTGTTCTTGAATTAGGGTCTTCCTCGACTGCTTGGGCATCTATTTTATAATTATTATCGGTGTAATTGACGAAAACGTTTGACCCAAAGAATGTTTCATTATCAGCTATCTGAAATACATTTATGGATGTTCTGTGGGTGTTGAACGAACCTATTTGATAATTGACATCCACGTAATCATCATAATACTTTTTTGGAATAATGTTTATGCCACCGCCAAGAGCATCTGTACCGACCTCCAAAGGCGTCACTCCGCGATATACGTCTATACGTTCAACTTGATTTACAGGTAAGTTGGTAATGTCTAGACCAGCACTAAGGAAGCGAATCGGTAAGCCATCAAAATAGCGTCTTACAGCATTACCCTGCGCTCCCTGAATGGAAATATTGACCTCGCTACCCACGCCACCAGTCTGTCTTACTCTGATTCCGTTGATACGGTCGAGTAGGGCAGCAGGGTCTGAACTGGTATTCTGGAGCGTCTTGAGATTTAAGGAAGATACTGCGAGCGGTTGTTCATTAATTATTGTCGCTTGGGATTTACCTACTATTTCAACTTCATCCAAGCCCTCAACATCTTCTAAGAGAACAATTCTTAGCTCAAGAAAGGAGGTTTTAGATAAATCAATATTCTGCTTGATGGTTTGGTAACCCAAGGAACTGACCGTAAGGATGTATTTCTTAGACTGTAGATTATTGATTTCAAACTTTCCATTTTCATCGGAAATGGCAAACTTTTTAGCATCATCTAGGAGCACATTTGCAAAAACGACGGTATTTCCTTTGCTGTCGACTACGATTCCCGTAAGTTGGGATTGCGAAGCTAATTTCATCGAAGCTGCTATCGCCAAGAGCAGAACTAAATAAGAGCTTGAAACTTTATATTGAAAAGCGACCATCGAAACAGTTTGGACACAAAGATACTACTCAATTCTTATTTAGATTAATTAAAAATAGTATTTAACATAGACATTTGATTGTTTTCAATTTCTAAGAAATAGCAGAGCTTGTTTGGCATATTGTTCGTCCAATTATAAAGTCTTGTTTAATTATCCTTCAATGCAATTAGCTTTAACTTTATTCTAATTCTTCATTTTAACCACATTTTTTGGCCAAGGATCTTCGAATTGATGACCAGATTTCCAAAGCTTTATTTCATCCTCTGTAAGAAAGCACGACATTAGTTTATCTCTAAATCGACTGATTTGCGTTTTATCCCCAATTATAGTTAAGTCACAATGTCGATCTCCAAATCTGCCAGGTTCTTTATCCAATAGTTCTTTAAGTGAATCAATTTCCATTTTTGAAAGGCCATGATTCTCGTCTTCTACAATCCCTGACCTCCAAAATCCAATAATTTCCAAACTAATCCCTCCAGCTGCTTGCTGCCAAAGCAAGGACTGTTTATCTCGACTGGCAAGCCAGAAAAACCCCTTACTCCGATATATTCCCTTATCTAGATATTGATGGCAAACATTCCAAAGACGTTTAGGATGAAAGGGTCGGTCATCTTTTATAACTTTAGTTTCTATGTTATATGGACTATCGCCGTGCTCCTCGGTTTCCAATATAGGTTTAAGTTCTTTGGTTAATTGTTCAACCTTGAAGTAGTTATACTCTTGAAGTTCAAATAAAGATTCTATGGCGAGCTTACCAAATACCACGGAATGAGTTGAGGTTGTTGGATTAATCTGTTGGATATAAGTGGCAATATCTGGCAGTTTTTTAGCATCAATTCGATCTGCCTTTGTAATAAGTAAATGACTGCAGAATAAAATTTGCTCAACTAATAAGTTAATGGTATTCCGTTTTCCTGCAATCATGTTTTCCTGCATTTTTTTAAAGAGGCTTTTTCCATATTTGAAATCGTGAGCTAACATTAAGCTATCAACAAAAACGAATACTCCTGTTAAACTTACTCGTGCTTCGTTTTTAAAATACTCGATTAGCGGCATCGGGTGACAACTTCCCGAAGTTTCAATTATGATTAGCTCGGGGTCTTGTTGTGATAAAAATTTTTGGACTGCTTCATCAAGTTTTTCTATACCTTTTTTACTACTAAGTACACATCCTGATATAGAAACAAGAATATTCTTGTTTTCTTCCACAATATCCATGTTTCCAATCAATTCGCCATCTACATCTAGTTCACTCATGTCGTTGACAATTGCACAAACTGTTATGTTTTTTTGTTTAGATTGAGACAGTAAACTTCTAAAAAGTGTAGTCTTTCCCGAACCCAAAAACCCATTAAGAATAACGACAGGTACTGTTTTCATAATATCCCTTTTTATCTATAAAAATTGGTCGTTCTTTGCATAATATGGTATGATAAAATCTCTAGAAGAATACATAAACGCTCATATTTACCTCAAAGGAAAATACATCGCAAACAAAATTGAACAAGTTGACTATTAGTAGATTTCATCTACTATTGGATTCACAAAAATTTTAAGTTATAGACATAAATATTTCGAATCTTTATGCGAATATTTTCAACGTATTTTGACACGGATTGAAACTTCGTGCTTTCGAAGGTTTCACCGATATGGCATTAATTAAAATAAGTATTTAACAAATCTATTTGGTAATAAAAGGCTACTGTGAATACTCTTACAGTAGCCTTTGGGACTAAATATTGATTTTACCTATTTACCTATTATTCCGTAAACTTTATAAAATGCGTTGCAACACCACCATTTACGATATTGTAAACTTGGCGAGTCGCGCTTGTTTCTGGGTCAAGTTCATAGAAACCATTTAGACCTTCATCAGGATTGAAAATTTGGAAATAAAACCGACCGTCGTATTCAAATGAAAACGGGTTGTTAAACCCAGCGGTAAAAGGTAAACCCGGTATTATTGTGGTGGTTTGCGCCTCTAAATCAAGCTCCGTCCATTTCATGACTGGACTATTAAGAACTAAATTCTGTAATTCAGCTAATTGTTGGTCGGTGATATCCCCAGTTGCCAGCAACGCCAATAACATCAATATTTCTGGAGCGTCAGGTATAGCATTCATTGCTGCATACGCCTTACCGCTCCCACCGTATATCATACCAGTCGTAATTTGGGCAGCAGAGTTTTGAAGTCCTAGCGAATTAACAGGATTGAAGGCATAATTTTCATCAAAAGAGGTTGAGCCCGCTGGTATCTTTAGTATTTGAGGCCTTGACCCAGGGGCAGATGCAGGACCTAATTGGCCATCAAGACCATATTGTCCCTGAGTCAATAAGTAAATATTACCGTTCTCATCAACAGTAGGATTTTCCATTCCTCTGGTTATTGGCTGAGTCGCTCCAGTAAATACCGTGGTCGATTCCCAGCTACGAGAATCTAAGTCTACAACTTCTACATAAATATCGGTTGCGTCGTAAAACGCACCTGTAATTTGAGCATCCGTACTTAATGGTAGAAAAAGCTTGTTGTCTTGGGGTCTATGGATGATATGTAAGTAGCTATTGAATTGATTGTCAAAGTTATTTATTACTGTGGCTTGGGGCATGGGTATCTCCTCAATCAAAGTCATAGTACTAGGATTAAACAAAAAGACACTTTGGGTATTAAAAATTGTAAAAACTCCCAAATCATCGTCTATTACTAAAATCTCGCTTACACCAGCGGCTAAAGGTATTGTCCCGGCATTCACTATGAGACCTGTTTCATCATCGACGGCAATTCGATTCATTTCCAAATCACCACTATTCAATGGACCCGTAAACATTAAGTTCTTATAAATTTCCTGTGGAAAGAAAATATTGAAAGAACTAAATTGGGTCAAATCGATATTCCCTGATGGCTCTTCCTCAGTGTAACCAGCAAAATAGGAAAAACCCTGGGAGGTGCCCAAAAAGGAAGAAGCGATAAAGCCAGAATCCCTAAATTCATCTTCTTCAATAGGGGTGCTTGACGGTCCACCTTGTACAATAGTGACTTCGGTTAAAACCTCTTCTGGCTCACAACTATTTGTAACGATAATCGAAACAAGGGCAAGACTTAAAATCAAAAATTTATTTTTCATCTTTTCAACTTTTTTAAAATATTATGACTTGGTTATTTTATTATTTTGATACTATTTTTGTTTACTAAATCTGGATTAGAGGACTCTGAAACATTAAAAATTTGACAGTTCATATATCACCTTGAAATTAAAATTTCGGCCAGGTCTTGGAATGCTAAAGTTGTCAAATAGGTCTTCGTCAGTAATGTTTATTGCATTGAAGGCGGTGGTCAATTTACCGTCATAAAACGTTAAGGAAAATCCAGCATCCAATCGATTCTGTTCCGGAACAAATGCATTTTCATTATCTTGTTGACCAACGGGTCTAATATTGAATGTATCTACATGGGTAAAGCCCGTGTAAAGTCGTGCATCAATTCCTGTATTGAATACATTGCGCTTGTTCCATGAAAGTTCGGTGTTGTAAAAGAATCTCGGTGTATTAGGGAAAAGGGTGCCAACCAAATCAGAGCCAACCCCGCCTTGTGTTGTTGCCCTTGCAAAAACCTTATCCACAAAACTTACATTCGCTACGTAATTAAAATCACCGAGAAATTTCACTTTAAGTTCGCCCTCTACACCTTGGCTATCAGCATCATCAAGATTGGCAAATTGTTGGGGTACACTTTCTGGGATAATTGCGATGATATTTCGTTGCTCCCTAATAAAACCATTAGCAGCTATGAATAGGGAATAATCGTCATTAAAGGCTTTGGAAAAGGTGATACCAAAATTGTAATTATCACTTTCCTCGGGTATTAATCTTGGGTTGGCTTCAATATTACTTCCATTACCAGCAAATTGGTCGATAGTAGGAATAAGAAATCCTCTTTCGTAACTACCTCTAATGAAAATATTTTCGCTAAGAACTACTTTCAATGCAGCATTCCAACCTAGGAAATTATCCTCCTGTCTAATGTCGATGACACTTAAATTTTGGGTTAATGTAAAGCCCCTTAAATCGTATAGATAGTTTTTTGCTGCAGCAATCGCCTCAACCTTTTCGTTAAATAATGTAGCTGAATACTGGATACCGCTTATATTTTTAAGCGTACTCTGAGCAGGCAGTACGTCAAACTCGGTCGGATTATCAATGTCAAAGGCCAAGGTCTCCCTGTCTTGATAGGCCAGGAAATTACTAAACGATATGCTGTGGTTTTCGGCAATTTCATAATCCAACGATAAACGATTGGAATAGTTATCGGTTGTGGTTTCCGTAAGTGTGGCCTCCCCAAATTCTCCTCGACTGTTCTCATTCACATCGATTACATTCCCTAGCCAGTTGTAAACATTGGCAGTCGTATCGGTAAAATCAACTACCTCCTGACTGTAATTAGCTATAAGATTCAATTTCAATTTTTCATTGATGAGCTTTTTTCTGTAACGACCGATAACCGAGACGGTTTCAGATTCGTCGGTAGCCTCACCAAAAGCTACCCGGTCGATGGCGAGGCCGTTCTGCAACTGTCGGTCTGCCTTAAAGTAATTGGCTTGTATTTGCGCGAAATCTGTCCACTTTTTATTCCGCGTTCCTGCGCTGACCGATGAATATTGAATACGGTATCTATCGTGAAATCGTCTTACATTAAAATCCCCAATATCCAAGAATTGGGGTGTACCAGTTTCACCTGGATTTTGAACAACCCTAATTGGTGCTTTGAATGTATAGTCGTTGTCAGAATATTGTAACCCGGCGGTAACCTTGAAGAAGGTTTGCTTGTCGTTTACTACATTCACGTTAAAATCTGCAATGTGGGTATTGAAAGAACCTACCGAATAAGAACCTCTTATTCTATTGACCAAATTATCTTCGGTAACAATGTTTATACCGCCTCCTAAAGCATCCGCTCCCAAATTAACCGGAAGCACGCCTTTGTAAACATCGATTCGCTTAATACCTGATAAAGGCAATGTTGCCAAATCTGCTCTTGGGTACAAAAATTCGAGCGGAATCCCATCAATAAACGTTCTTACCGCAGTACCATTTAATCCATTGATTGAAACATCTGACTGATCCCCAACCGAACCTGAACGCCGAATCCTAACTCCAGATATTTTATCAACCACATCAGAAATAATATTAGTCTGGGTTGCGACTTCAGCGATGTCCAAACTCCTAATGGAAATTGGTCTTTCTTCCTGTTTTTCTGAACTTTTTTTAGTGGTGATTACAATGTCTCCAAGTTTCTCACTGGATTCATTCAAAGTGACATTCAAGATTAGATTTTTATTGACAGTGATTTGCTGGCTGGTTTTCTCGAAACCTAGGGAACTTACTGTTAAAGTATAAGTGCCCTGAGGAATATTTGAAATACGGTAAAACCCGTCAACATCTGAAATAGCATATTTAGTCTTCAAACTTAATACGATGTTGACATAAGGTACTGGACTGCCGTACTCGTCGGTTATTTTACCTGAAACACTATATTCTTGGGCAAAGATGCTGATGGGAAGAAAAAGCAATATTAAATATTGTCTCATTACATTGTGAGTTATTTGCGGGCAAATATACATCTTAAATTTATTTAGAATAAATAAAAATAAAATATTGTGAAGTTTTTTGATTGAAT
>JBCCOJ010000040.1:0-18833 GCA_039025415.1 Bacteroidota bacterium
ATTTCAATAAAACGTCTTCTCTCCTTTGACAGAATTGTTTTTTGAGCTGCCTTTTTAAATTGGTAAATTTGCAAAAAGTTATATATGATTTTTTATTGGTAATGTCTATTTTCTGAATATTATCATAAAAGACAATGATTAACTAATTTATTAGTTATATTTAATTCAATAACAATTAATTAATACAAAAAACCCTCTTTAACCATGATTAAATTAAGACTATTACAGCTATTCGTAGTGATTGGCTTTACCATGTCGACTGTAGGTTTCGCCCAAGAAACTATGAACATGACCCCAAAAAAGGTCGTTGCGGATTCTGAAATCCCCTTTAATGACGACGTAAAAATGGGTAAACTGGAGAATGGCGTAACTTATTACATCCAAAATAATGACAAACCTGCAAATAAGGTAGAACTTCGGTTGGTTGTGAACGCGGGTTCCATTTTAGAAGACGATGACCAACAAGGTCTGGCCCACTTTATGGAACACATGAACTTTAATGGCACCAAAAATTTTGAAAAGAACGATTTGGTGGACTACCTTCAAAGCATTGGTGTTAAATTTGGAGCTCATTTAAATGCCTATACGAGTTTTGACGAAACCGTGTACATCTTGCCAATTCCTAGTGACGACCCAGAAAAATTAGAGAAAGGTTTTCAAATTATTGAAGATTGGGCGCATAACGCATCTTTAACTGATGAAGAAATTGATGCTGAACGTGGCGTAGTCCTCGAGGAATACCGCTTAGGTAAAGGTGCTGATGAACGAATGTTGCAGGAATATTTGCCAAAAATGCTCTACGGCTCAAAATACGCAAATCGCCTGCCAATAGGTAAAAAGGAAGTGATTGAGAATTTTGATTACGAAACTATCAGAAGATTTTACAGAGATTGGTATCGGCCAGATTTAATGGCCGTAGTTGCCGTTGGAGATGTTGATGTCGCAACTCTTGAGAAAAAAATTAAGGACCACTTTGGCGGCATAAAAATGCCTGAAAATCCAAGACCCAGAAAATCCTTTGAACTGCCTAACCATGAGGAAACTTTTATATCCATTCATTCTGATAAAGAAGCGTCAATGTCACAAGTACAGGTGATGTTTAAAGATAAAGAAGACGCTAAACCCAATAAAACCCTTAAGGATTATAGAAATTCAATGGTAGAAGGTCTTTTTGCCCAAATGATAAATAACCGATTGAATGAATTAACAAATAGCCCACAACCTCCTTTTGTTTATGGGTTTACCTATCATGGTGGGACCTACGCCAAAACCAAGGAAGCATACCAATCTTTTGCAATGACGAGTGAATCCGGTCAATTGAAAGCCCTAGAAACGCTTTTAGAAGAAAATGAGCGCGTTAAGCAACATGGTTTTTTTGAAGGTGAGTTTGAACGTTCTAAAAAAGACGTCATGGCCCGTATCGAAAAAGCTTATAAAGACAGGGATAAAATGGAGTCTGATCGTATAGTAGGAGAATACGTTAGACATTACTTAGAAAATGAACCTGCACCAGGTATTGAATGGGAGTATAATTTCTATAAAGAGCAATTACCTACAATAACTTTAGACGAAGTTAACGAGCTTATTAAAGACTATATTAAAGACGATAATCGCGTAGTCATTTTGACCGGACCCGAAAAAGAAGGTCTGGAACAAGTTACCAAGGCCCAAGTTGAAAAATTGCTGAATGAGGTGGGAGAAAGAAAGCTCGAACCCTACGAGGATGAAGCAGTTGCAGAGACTATGATTACTAATATGCCAAAAGCTGGAAGCGTTACAGATTATAAAACCAATGACGTTATTGGCACTACAACACTAGCACTAAGTAACGGAGCAAAAATAACCTACAAGGTTACCGATTTTAAAAATGACGAAATTCTTTTTGATGCTTTTAGTTTCGGTGGAAACTCGCTTTACAGTGTTGAGGAGCATAAGGCTACAATCAATGCAAATGGTGGACTTACAGAAGCCGGGGTAAATGGCTTTGACAAAACACAAATGAGCAAGATGCTCTCTGGTAAAATCGTTAATGTTAGACCAAGTATTGGTGCATACAGTGACAATATGTCTGGTAATGCTTCCCCAAAAGACCTTGAGACCTTGTTCCAAATGGTACATCTGTATTTTACATCACTTAACAAGGATGAAAAAGCATTTAAGTCCTTTATCGAAAAGCAAAAGTCTTTCTTAGGTAATATGATGTCAAATCCACAAACTTATTTTTCGGTGGAAATGGGGAAATTCATGTATGGTAAGAGTCCTAGATATACAGGATTTCCAACCCCTGAAAAAATGGATGAGGCGAATTACGACCTAGCTTACGAAAAATACAAGGAACGATTTGCAGATGCCGGTGATTTCCATTTCTATTTCGTCGGAAATATTAATGAGAAGCAACTGGTTGAGCTTTCAGAAAAATATATTGCTAGCCTTCCAGGTTTAAATTCAAATGAAATGTATGAAGTCTCAGATTTTAGACCTTTGACGGGCATGCATGAAAAAATCATTGAGAAAGGCCAGGACCCAAAAAGTTCAGTGCGAATTACGTTTCACGGGCCTACCGAATATAAAGCATTGGAAGACATGGCACTTGAGACTATAGGTGAAATACTTACCATTAAGCTTGTTGAACAATTGCGCGAAGCAGAAGGCGGTGTTTATGGTGTTGGTGCTAGAGGAAATATTAGAAATATGCCATATGATTGGTATACATTGAATATTAGCTTCCCTTGCGGTCCAGAAAACGTAGAAAAACTTAAAAACGCAGCTCTAGCTGAAGTAAACAAGATAGTCGCAAACGGCCCAACCCAAAAAGATTTAGACAAGGTAAAGGAAACTTACATGCTTGATTACAAGGAAGATATTAAGCAAAATAGATTCTGGCTACGCGCATTGAAGAATGCTGATTATCTAAAGAAGGATGTTAATAAGGTTATGGACTACGAAAAAAGTGTAAACAGCCTATCAACGGAGTTTTTACATGAAGTTGCCAAAAAATATTTATCAGGTGATTACATCGTTGGTATTCATAATCCAGAGTCATAATAATAGACCTATTGCAAAAATTAATAACATAAAGTAGAAAACGTTTTAATTGAAGGACCATGGTTTGCTAAAAACCATGGTTTTTTTATTGGTTCCAAATAACCGTTTGTTGATGTTGTAAAGACATCAGCTGTTAACAACTTCGATTTCCAAAAGTCACAAATAATCGTATTTTTACGACTGTAAAAACCAAATCTTGTTAATGGGTAAAATCATTGCGATTGCGAATCAAAAAGGAGGAGTTGGTAAGACCACAACCTCCGTAAATCTTGCCGCTTCACTAGGTGTATTGGAAAAAAAGGTACTATTGATTGATGCCGATCCCCAAGCAAATGCCACCTCGGGTTTAGGTATTGATGTAGAAGCTGTTGAAGTTGGTTCGTATCAATTATTAGAACACACCGCAAAAGCTGAGGATTGTATATTGAAAACCGATTCCCCAAACGTTGATATCATTCCCGCTCATATCGATTTAGTGGCAATTGAAATTGAGTTAGTCGATAAAGACCAACGGGAGTATATGCTCAAAAACGCCATCGATGGTCTTATACCAGACTACGATTTTATCTTAATTGATTGTGCGCCCTCCCTGGGACTTTTGACCTTAAATGCGCTTACGGCCTCAAATTCTGTGATTATACCTATTCAATGCGAATATTTTGCTTTGGAAGGCCTGGGTAAGCTCTTGAACACCATTAAGAGTGTACAAAAAATCCATAATCAAGAATTGGACATTGAGGGCATGTTACTAACAATGTATGACCAACGTCTAAGACTTTCAAACCAAGTCGTTGAAGAAGTACAAAAGCATTTTAGCGATATGGTTTTTGAAACCATTATACAAAGAAATGTAAGGTTAGGTGAAGCCCCTAGTTACGGTGAGAGCATCATAAAGTATGATGTAAGCAGTAAAGGTGCGACCAATTACCTTAATCTTGCCAAAGAAATTATCAATAAAAACGCGTAATGGCGAAAGCAACAAAAAAGCAAGCACTCGGCAGAGGACTTTCGGCACTTCTAAAAGACCCTGCCAACGATATAAATTCGGTTCAGGATAAAAATGCCGATACCATCATAGGTAATATCGTTGAACTTGACATTGATGCTATCGAGATTAATCCATTTCAACCAAGAACTAACTTCAATGAAGAGACCCTAAGGGAACTAGCTTCCTCGATTCGTGAATTAGGCGTCATTCAACCGATAACCGTTAGAAAGCTTGATTTCAACAAATTTCAACTGGTCTCTGGTGAGCGACGATTTAGAGCTTCAAAATTAATCGGGTTACAAACCATTCCAGCATACATTAGAATCGCTAATGATCAGGAATCCCTTGAGATGGCATTGGTTGAAAATATTCAACGTCAAGACCTCGACCCTATTGAAATAGCACTTTCCTATCAACGATTGATTGATGAAATTGACCTGACCCAAGAGCAAATGAGCGAACGGGTTGGAAAAAAACGCTCGACCATTGCTAATTATTTGAGGCTATTAAAATTAGACCCGATTATCCAAACCGGTATGCGTGATGGATTCATATCCATGGGACACGGCAGGGCGATTATCAATGTTGAAAATCAAGAGAAGCAATTGGATATTTACGAAAAGATTATTTCAGAGAAGCTTTCAGTTAGGGCGACTGAAGCTCTTGTGAAGAGCTTAAATAATCCAATCGCGAGCAAAACCTCTCAAACCCTTGAACATCCTAAGTTCGTTAAAAAAGGTATAAAGGAATTTTCAGAATACTTTGGGCATAAAATAAGCGTTAAGGTTTCAAAGAATGGAAAAGGAACTATTTCAATTCCGTTTCATTCTGAAGAAGATTTTATCCGCATCAAAAAGTTACTTCGACGTGCCAAATAAATTTATTGTTGCCTTTTTTTTTATGCTGTTAACAAGTCTTGGCTTTTCTCAGGAGGAAGAGAAAAAAGAGGATGAAAGCTTCACGGTCGAAGAGCTAAATGAAAATCTTATCAGGGTTAAAGATACCATACAAAGAGAGCCTTTAAATATTCTTGCACCATCAAAGGCTGCATTTTATTCAGCAGTTTTGCCAGGTTTGGGTCAAGCCTACAATAAGAAATATTGGAAAATCCCCATACTTTACGCTGCAATCGGTATTCCTGTATACTTTTACATTCAGAATGACCGTGAGTTTAATAGATTTAGGGATGCATTCAAAAGACGCTTGGCTGGTATTGACGATTCAGATACGGAGTTTGCTGGGATATCAGATGATGGTCTAATTAGAGCACAAAGAACACTTAGGCGTAACAAGGAACTTTCACTACTGCTGTCCTTGCTTGGATATGCGCTCAATATTATCGATGCCAATGTAGATGCCCACCTTTTACAGTATAACGTTGACGAAAATCTTGCCATAAAGCCCCATATGAAATACAACGAAATGGAAAATTCGGCTAATTTAGGCCTTACACTCAATTTTAAATTTTAGCCCATGAGGATTGCACTGTTAGGTTACGGTAGAATGGGAAAAGCCATTGAAAAAATCGCCATTGAAAGAGGGCACTCCATCAAGTTAAAGGTAGATGCCAAGACTGAACATTTAGATTTAAAAGACTGTGATGTCGCTATTGATTTTAGCTTACCACAATCGGCATTTGACAATATCTCGAAATGCTTGAAAAATTCTACACCAGTAATTTCTGGTACAACAGGGTGGTTAGACAAATACAATGATGTCGTAAAATTAGCGCAAGAAACTGATGGCACGTTTTTATATGCTTCAAATTTCAGTTTGGGTGTAAATATCTTCTTCGAATTAAATTCTAGACTTGCCAAGTTTATGGCACCACTTCCACAATATACTGCGGGTATTGAAGAAATTCATCATACACAAAAACTCGATGCGCCAAGCGGAACCGCAATTACCTTAGCCGAAGCGATTATTAAGGAATCAAACTATAAAAACTGGACCTTAAAAACCCCAACTGAGCAAGAAATTTGTATTTCTGCAAAACGTATTGAAAATGTCCCAGGCACACACGATGTTTCCTATAGATCTGAAATTGATACTATCGAAATAAGACATACGGCTCATTCGAGGCAAGGTTTTGCCCTAGGAGCAGTTATCGCGGCAGAGTATATTCACAATAAAAAAGGGGTTTTTACTATGAAAGACGTGCTAAATATTAGTTAATTTGTTAAACGTTACCAACGATTTCATAATATTGACCTTTCAATAACAAATATAAGATTTGATATGACGATTACACAATGGCTCATTTTTATTTTGATTATTCAAGTAATTCATGGGTTAGGTACTTGGAAATTATATAAAAAAGCGGGAAGACAGGCCTGGGAGGCATTTGTCCCAATCTATAATGCAGTCGTACTAATGAAAATCATCAAAAGACCTTGGTGGTATGTAATTCTACTTTTCGTACCCATAGTGAATTTGATAATGTTTCCAGTAATTTGGGTTGAAACTGCCAGAAGTTTTGGACATAATGAGACCAAAGACACCATTTTAGCGATAGTTACTCTTGGCTTTTACAATTATTATCTCAATTATTTTGCAGAAAGTGAATATGTTGAAAACAGAAGCTTACAACCTAAATCAAGTTCAGGTGATTGGGTAAGCTCTATTTTATTTGCTGTTGTGGCAGCCACGATTGTGCATACTTATTTTATTCAACCATTTATTATACCGAGTTCGTCTTTGGAAAAATCGCTTTTGGTTGGTGATTTCCTTTTTGTAAGTAAATTCCATTATGGTGCAAGAGTACCGATGTCAACCGTAGCCTTACCAATGGTTCATGATACCATTCCTGGTTTGGGCGCTAAATCTTATCTATTTGACGATAACAAGGAAGACTATGAATCGTCTTGGAAAAATAAATTGCAATTACCCTATTTAAGACTTCCTGGGTTTGAAAAAATTGAACGTAATGATATTGTCGTTTTTAATCAACCTGCCGACACATTACTAAACATGAATGATTTTCAACCCGATCGAAATTATTATAAACCAATTGATAAAAAAACAAATTTGGTCAAACGTTGCGTCGGGGTCCCCGGTGATTCCTTGGAAGTGCGAGACGGTTACGTTTATATCAATGGCAAGAAAAATGAATTGCCCGATAGAGCGAAGCTTCAATTTGCCTATGACATTGAATTCAAGGGACAAATCACATCAGACGAGCAGGTTTATCGTATTTTAAGACGCTATGATATAACAGACCAAATTGGATACGACCCTCAGAATAAGAGCTACTTCGTTCAGGCAACTGAGGAAAATGCTGCAAAAGCTAAAAATCACCCTAACATTGCTCGTATAGAAAAACGTAACTTCCCAAAAGGGCTCGACATGAATCTGTTCCCTAGGGTGGCACAATTTCCTTGGAACTACAATAATTTCGGACCAATTTACATTCCGAAGAAGGGCGAAACCGTAGAACTCAATACTGAGGTTTTACCGTTATATCGCCGTGTAATCGAAGAATATGAAAGAAACGATATCAAGGTTAATGGTAACCAAATAACAATCAACGGGAAATCGGCAGACTCGTATACATTTCGACAGGATTATTATTGGATGATGGGAGATAATAGAAATAATTCTATCGATGCTAGGGCCTGGGGTTACGTACCATTTGATCATGTAGTTGGTAAGCCTGTTCTTATTTGGATGAGCTGGGAGAGTCTAAAAAATCCGCGTTTTGAACGTTGGTTTACCACCGTAGGTGGCAGTGGGAAGGCGACTTCCTATTTCGTTCCTTTCTTGGTGCTATTAGGTATTATTTTTGGCTACAATAAATGGCGTAAACGCAAAAAGGCAGCCTAGTATCTTATTGCTTAATCAGGAAAACACCCTTGATTTTAGCGGGTTCACCTTATATGTTCAAATTTTTATTTTGGAATTTGATTTTTAGCTTTTCGGAATTTGACAACTGTTTTACTACATCCCTCCTATTTTCCGAATGTCGCACATTTTGTAGCAATGCTAAATTATGATGCGATTGTATTTGAAAAATTTGATAATTATCAAAAGCAGACCTATAGAAATCGAACGTCAATCTATGGTCCCAATGGAAAGCTTGACCTTAACATCCCAGTTATTTATTCCCAAAAAAATCGTCAATTATTTCAAAATGTAGAGATTTATAATGGAGAAAAATGGCAATTACAACATTTAAAATCGATTGAGACGGCCTATAGGACCTCACCGTTTTTCGAATTCTATATTGATGATTTAGTCCAGCTATTTGAAAATACATTTACCAATTTAATGGACTTTAACCTAAGTTGCTTAAATCTGGTAATCAAATGCCTAGAGCTCGGTCTCAACTATTCATTTACAGAAAATTACCAAGTTGATACTTATCATAACATTGACGGCCGACCATTAATAAATGCTAGAAAGGAAATCCCTCATCAATTTGAAAGGTATGCCCAGGTATTTGAACAGAAACATGGTTTTATCTCTAATCTGAGTATTTTGGATCTGTTGTTTAACGAAGGGCCAAACACAGAAATTTATCTCATGGCCCAAAACATAAAATTATAATGCTGCGTTTTTTTGTTCATTACGGTATTCACTTTTTACTGCCTTTAGCGCTCGCTTTTCTAATTTACAAACCAAAATGGATTAAGGCATACTTAATAATGCTTTGCGGCCTTTTGATTGACTTAGACCACGTTTTGGCAACCCCAATTTTTGATGCAAATAGATGCAGTATAAACTTTCATCCGCTTCATTCGTATTACGCCATCGCCATCTATATGTTTTTACTATTTCCGAAGAAAACAAGGATTTTAGGGATAGGTTTGATTGTTCATATTTTGGCAGACACAGCCGATTGCCTTTTAATGAACTTTTGAGTGTATAGAAAATGAAAACAGCATTAGCCCGATTCATCATTACTTCTATATCAACTTGAAAATTAAGATAAAGTATGCATGGATAATCTTATAAATTCATAGCCACATATTTAAATTGACAAGTGAGACTGTTTACTGAATCTGAGAATTGAGACTGACAACTCTATTTCAATCTTACTTGGGCCATAATAGGATAATGGTCAGAAAACTTGACATCGTAAGTTTTAAAGCCATTTACTTCAAAATCATTATCTACCATAACGAAATCAATACGAATAGGGAAAAATTTGAAATCAAAAGTGCGCCCAAAACCGTTGCCAGCTTTTACAAAGGCGTCTTTTAAGTCATCGCCTTTGATTTTACGATAAACGTACGAATATGCTGTATTATTAAAATCGCCTGAAACAACCGTTGGATAGTGACACTCTTTTCTATGACTAAGAAATTTTGCGGCCTGTGTTTGTTGCATTTTAAAGGTCTTGCTCATCCGGTTCATGAGATTCCCAGATTTTTCATCAGCTAGCTTTTCGACCCTTGAATCAATACCGGCAGATTGTAAATGCAAGTTATAGATTCTTAGGGTATCATTATTTTTAACAATGTCAACGAATATGGCATTATTGTAAGTGCCTTGAAAATCAATAGAACCTGAATTGACTATAGGGAATTTGGAAAAAATAGCTTGGCCATTCTTGATTTTTTCCCCTCGTAAAACCTCATGCTTATGGTAACCTTCCATCAAAAAAGACGCTTCCCTCCTATATTCCTGTATACAAAGAATATCAGGATTGTTCTCTGAAATAAATTCTGAAATATGAAGTTTTGTGTCCTTATCGCCAATCCATTCAAATAAGTTAAACAAACGAACATTATAATTCATAATCGAAATGTTCTCTTTATCAT
Source organism: Bacteroidota bacterium (assembly GCA_039025415.1). GTDB lineage: Bacteria > Bacteroidota > Bacteroidia > Flavobacteriales > Flavobacteriaceae > Psychroserpens. The sequence goes on from JBCCOJ010000040.1 coordinate 9,796, forward strand.
TTACAGTTTTTGACGATGAAAATTTGTAGAACGAAAAAACATAATTGTAACCAATTACTAAAACCAAAAGCGATAAGAGTAGCTGCCGTTTAATCTTAAGTAACCAATAAATAAAGAAGATAAGGTTAATAATAATTAAAAAGGGTACACCTAAACTCAATACCGAAATAAAAGCAAACTGTTTTGGCGGAAGATGCGGAAGTACATAAGATAAAAGCAGTAAAAACGCCACAATAGAGTTTGTAAAAAACATGATTTTTTCAAATGCCTTTAATTTACTCATGTACGGAATGGCGGATTTTTTTAATAATTTCTCTTATCGCTTAATTTTAAATAATTAAGAGAGCGGTTAGTCTTTACCAGCTTTAAATAAAATTTCTTTTTCTTCCTTGGTTAGACTTTCGTAACCGCTTTTAGAAATTTTATCGAGAATGGTATCAATTTTCTTCTGGTTATTGAATTCATTGAAATCCTTTTTCTTATAACCAGCGTAAGCGTTGCTTTTTTTTCGATGAACAGTCTTCAAGTTTGACTTTGGCTTAAACCAATTGGCAATGGTATCCATTAAACGCCCAAAACCACTTCCAATATCAATTCCTTTCTGCAGTTGTTTAGCATAGATATAACCTAATAAAATTCCACCTATATGCGCCAATTTACCGCCTTGATTTACACCAAACAGACCGATGATATCAAAAATAACTACGGCAACTCCTATATACCATAATTTTATATTTATTGTAAAAAAACGTACCTCTTTATTGGGAAGATAGGTACATAGAAAAATCAGGAGCGCATTAACGCCGGCAGAAGCACCGACTAAACTACCAACCCTTGCGTGCATGCCACTGGGGACTAAATTATAAACCAAAAGGAAGAGCATTCCTCCCGAGATGATACCTAGAAAATAAATATTCAGTACCTGCTTAGGATTAAACAAGTTAAGTAAGCTTCTTGAGACAAAATATAGAATAAGCATATTGAACAGAATATGCATAAAGTCATAGTGCGTAAAACCATAAGTGATAATTGACCATGGTTTTAAAATAAAATCAAAAAAGTCTTTAGGCAACTCTAACCAACTCAAGGCGTATCCTTTCGGCATGCTTTGCACCACCCGTAATATCCAGCCAAGGATATAAACCACGACATTTGCCACGATTATTTTCTCAAGAACATTTAGCCTGCTCAGTTTATAGGAAATGTCATTTTGTAAAGAACTCATCTATCCCAACGGTTTTGATTAAACTGTGTTTTTCTCCAATACCACATAATGAAAAATCCGGTAAGCGCACCACCTATATGCGCCATATAAGCCGTATTACTCGGACTAAAAAACGACTGACCCGTAAACGCCGAAATAACATCTAACATAATAATACCCGGAATAAAATATTTAGCCTTAATCGGTATGGGAAGAAATATCAACATCAACTTGGCCTCGGGATTCATCATTCCGAATGCAGCTAAAACGCCCATGATACAACCTGAAGCGCCCAGCATACCACCGAAAAAAACCTCATTTAAGTACTTATTGTCTTTAAAAGTCATCGCTGAATCTATAATCCTAGAACTAGGTCCAGTCTCGTTTAAAGAAACAACAATATTTTCCAATGAGTATCCTTTTGATAATAAAGGGGATACCAAATCATAAAATTCATAGTAATTAAATCCTAATTGAAACAAAAAAGCCCCTAATCCAGCAGAAAAATATACGAACAGAAATCTCTTAGTTCCTAATACCTGCTCCACAGCAGTTCCAAACATCCAAAGTGCAAACATGTTGAATAAAATATGCACAAAATCTGCATGCATGAACATGTGAGTTAAAAATTGCCAAGGTTTGAACCAATCATTCAAAGGAAGATATAATGACAACCAGAACTTTAAAATATTACCAATCGCTAACGTACCGATAAACAATACAACATTGATTATAAGCAAATGTTTAACGGCATCTGTAATTCCTCTTATCATATAATCTAAACGAATTTTTTATCAAAATCGGCGACGCTCATCGTAATAAAGGTCACCCTATTATCGGGAGCCACCGAAGGCTCTTTACAAGCAAATAAACTATTTACCAAATGCTCCTGCTCTTCTACAGTCATATTTTGGCCTGTTTTTATGGCCAGGCTTTTGGCCATCGATTTGGCTAATAGGTCAGAAGCACTAAAATTAGCATCTGGAACCTCTTGTTCAATATCTCCTAATAATCGTTCAATTATTGTTTCAACCTCACTTTCTGAGACATTTATTGGCACTCCGGTTATTTCAACATTTTCTTCACAGAAATTCGTAAATATAAATCCTGTATGTTCTAGATCTTCCTTCAGATTAATTAAAAGATTCATTTCTGCTGCTGAAAATTTAAGATGCAATGGAAAGAGAAGTTGCTGACTAACCGCTTCCCTAACCGTCATACTTTTTAAAAAGCCTTCATACAAAATACGTTGATGGGCACGATGCTGGTCAAGAATCATCATACCAGATTTAATCGTACTTATGATATATTTATTATGCAATTGATAAGTAGTCTGATGCGATTTTAATTGTGAGCCCTTATCAAAAAGGGCGGTTGATTCTGGTTGGCTTTCAAATTCAACTTGACTGAAATTTGTTTGATTGCCATTTTCCTTAGACTCCAAACCAACGTATAATGAATCCCATTGACCGGCTGTTGCCCTTCTAAATGACTTTTTTTGGGCCGTAGAAAGATTATTGCCTTTTTGAAAAGGATTGAAGTTTCTATCAACCTCAATCTTTGGGTCATGAGCCCGTCGGTTTTGGTAATTGTAAGGTGTGTCTAAATTAGAATCACGTTCAAAGTCCAATACCGGTGCTATGTTAAATTGCCCCAAACTATGTTTTACCGAAGAACGCAAAATAGCATAGATGGTATGCTCATCGTCAAACTTAATTTCGGTTTTAGTTGGATGAATATTGATATCAATAGACTTAGGGTCAACCGTTAGCCTTAAGAAATAACTTGCATGACTGCCATCTTTGATAAGACCATCATAGGCGGATTTGATCGCATGGTTTAGATAGCCACTCTTAATAAATCTATTATTTACAAAAAAGAATTGCTCGGTTTTGGTGCGCTTGGCAAACTCAGGTTTACCCACAAACCCTGATATCTTTAATATTTCAGTTTCCTCTTCTACAGGTACGAGTTTTTCGTTTGTTCTATTTCCGAAGATATTTACAACGCGTTGTCTGTAGTTACTTTTCGGCAAATTAAAAGTTTCACTTCCATTGTGAAACATAGTAAATGCAATATCGGGATGGGCTAAAGACACCCGATGGAATTCATCAATAATATGACGCAACTCAACCGTATCAGATTTTAAAAAATTTCGCCTTGCTGGAATATTGTAAAACAAGTGTTTGACAGCAATTGAAGTCCCCTTTGGGGTAACTACCACCTCCTGTGACTTGACCTCGCTCCCCTCAATGACGATATGAGTACCAAGTTCTTTATTGTCTTGTTTTGATTTTAAATCAACGTGGGCAATCGCGGAGATGCTGGCTAGTGCCTCACCCCTGAAACCTTTGGTATTTAAGCTGAATAAATCTTCGGCCGAGCGAATCTTGGAAGTTGCATGGCGCTCAAAACTCAATCGGGCATCGGTTTCGCTCATACCCTTTCCATCATCAATTACTTGAATTAAGGTTTTACCAGCATCTTTTGCAACCAATTTTATATGGGATGCATTAGCATCAATCGCATTTTCAAGAAGTTCCTTGACTACGGATGCCGGACGTTGTACAACCTCACCCGCCGCTATTTGGTTGGCCACATGGTCGGGTAGCAATTGAATAATGTCTGCCATTAGCGGTTATTAAAGAAAATGGACAAATCGAAATCGATTATGAAGAGAAATACCACTATTAAAACACCAATGATAATAAGAACCCGTCTATTAGCACCACTTGTATCTTGATTATGCTTATAATCGTTAATGGCGTTGTTGAACTTGGTCTTTATACCCTTGTTGCTACCAGCGGTTACGCGATAGTCATCAAATTTATGTTTAAGTTCATAAGGATTTCCCTCACCCTTATAAAAACGTGGTTGATAACTATACTTTTTATTTTTTCGTGTACTTAAAATTCCCATGGGTTATGATGTTTCGTAATGCGTCAATAAATACCAAAATGCAATTATCATACCTAAAATGATTATTAAAATAGGTAAGGTTTTTGGTTTCGGTTTTTGCTTACCGCTTCCACGTACAGATTGCCACTTAGACTTAATGTCAGTATCATTTTTTCGAGACCCATCCCTGTCGTTACGTGGAATGTAATTAAACCGCTTGGGTTTTCGTTGCTGAAAAAAAGCCAATTAAATATTGATAAATGGTTCATTCAAATGTACTGAATATCGCAGTAATACTCAGAAACCAACTTATAAAAATTGTTAACAGTGTAATGAAACAAGGATATCATTTCGACCAAAGGGAGAAATCTCATTATCAGTATAAGTACGTTGATTTTATTTTTAAGCGTAATGAGATTTCTCGCTCCGCTCGAAATGACAAGTCGCTCCAAATGACAAGGAAATCGAGATTGTTTTACCTACTTCCCTCTGCATGGGCTTGCATCCCTGTCTGCCGACAGGCAGGCTTACAATTACAGGAACTAATAGACGGAAATCTATAATTTTCAAAAAAACTAAACTGATACTGCGACTGAAAACTGAAAACTTAGACTCAGACTGAATACTAAAAATTCCGCCTCAAATAAGCCATTTTAATTGCAGCGATTGCTGCTTCAGTGCCCTTATTACCGTGCTTTCCGCCAGAACGGTCCAGTGACTGCTGTTGATTATTATCGGTAAGAACGCAAAAAATTACTGGAGTATCAGTGTTAACGTTCAGGTCTTTAATCCCTTGGGTCACGCCCTCACAGACAAAATCGAAGTGCTTAGTTTCTCCTTGTATAACGCAGCCAATTGCTATGACCGCGTCAACTTGGCGCTCAATCATTTTTTTGGAGCCGTAGATAAGCTCAAAACTTCCCGGCACATCCCATTTAAGGATATTTCCTTCTTGGGCACCACAATCAATAAGGGCTTCATAAGCGCCTTTGAAGAGCCCATCTGTGATTTCTAAATTCCACTCTGAAACAACAATCCCAAACCGAAAGTTACTTGCGTTTGGGATTGTGTTCTTGTCGTAATCTGAAAGATTGTGATTTTTAGTGGCCATTCTAACTTGTAAGAATCAACTAAGATTTATGATTTACTAGCCTCTGCACGACCAATAAAGACGTCAATATTCTTGGCCTGATCTGAGTCTGAAAAGTCGGTTTTGATTCTTTCAAAATAATCAAGCGCTTTGTCCTTTTGACCTAATTTATTCGCTACGTTGCCCGCCTTAAACAAATACATCGGGGTTGTATAGTCATTTGTTGACGCTGAAATCGCCTGTTCGTAATAATCAAGTGCATCATCCAATTGATTTAATTGAACAAAGGCATCTGCGACACCTCCTTTTGCAATAGGGCCCAAAACTGGGTCATCTGTTCTAAACTCACTTAGATATTTTACGGCGTTGGTGTAATCCTTAGTATTCAAATAGGCCATTCCTGCATAATAATTAGCCAAATTACCTGCTGGCGTGCTACTGTATTCGCTAGCAATATCAACCATACCAAATTTACCTTCCGCACCGTTTAAAGCAAGATTGTAAAGTGAATCTTTTGCTTCTGAAGTGACCGCCTCATCAAAATACTTTTGAGCGGTGTACATTTCGTTCATAGCTTCCTGCGCCTTGGGTTCTGCGATAAACTTATCGTAACCCAAATAACCCAAAACACCCAATGCAATAGCACCTACAACCGATAAAATAATATTTTGGTTATTACTTATCCAATCCTCGGTTTTACTCGCACTTTCATCTAAGGTGTTAAAAACCTCAGCCGTTGTGGAGTTTTCCTCAATGACCTCAGTTTTTTCCTTTTGTGTTTTAGGCTTGTAACCTCTTTTCTTATATGTTGCCATGGTTCGTTTATTGTGCGCGCAAAAATAAAATTTTTATTGATTTTAAAGGCAATTTATTTGTTATTTTTAGCGACCCTGCCTAGCGGGTTCTTACACAATTAATATTTCCGAAGCCTTTTTATGATTTTAAAAACGTTAAGTCTAGTTAACTACAAAAATTTTGAGAGTCAAGATTTTGAATTTGACAGTAAAATCAACTGTTTCGTAGGGGCAAACGGTGTAGGTAAGACAAACGCTTTGGATGCCATACACTATTTATCCTTCGGAAAAAGTTACTTCAACCCCATTGCCTCACAAAATATAAAGCATAATGAAGATTTTTTTGTGGTTGATGGCATTTTTGACAAGAACGACAAAACTGAAAAAATCGTAGTATCGCTCAAACGCGGGCAAAAAAAAATGATAAAACGTAATGGTAAGGCTTACGAAAAATTTAGCGAGCACATTGGTTTTATACCACTGGTCATTATCTCACCGGCTGATAGAGATTTGATTGTAGAAGGAAGCGATACTCGCAGAAAATTTATAGATAGCATCATTTCGCAAAGTGACAAAACCTATTTAACAAATCTCATTAATTACAATAAGGTCTTGGCACAACGTAATGCCCTACTAAAATATTTTGCGCTGAACAACACTTTCAACGCCCAAACCATTGGGGTATATAATGAGCAACTTGATGGCTACGGAGCCGCAATTTTTGAAACCCGTCGTGAGTTTTTGGAAACCTTCATCCCCATATTTAAATCTCGCTACGAGGCCATTAGTAATGGTAATGAAATCGTGAATCTTACCTATAAATCGAATTTGTTCGATGGCAATTTGAAGGAAATTTTAGAACAGGCCGTAAATAAGGATAAATCTTTACAGTACACCAGCGTTGGAATACATAAAGACGATTTGATTTTTGAAATCGAGAGCTATCCGATTAAAAAATTTGGAAGTCAGGGTCAACAAAAGTCTTTTTTGATTGCCCTAAAATTAGCTCAATTTGATTTTCTGAAAACCCAAAGTGGTGTGACGCCACTACTTCTTTTAGATGACATTTTTGATAAATTGGATGAAAACCGAGTCGCTCAAATTATCGGTTTAGTTGATGATGAAAATTTCGGGCAACTATTTATTAGCGATACCCACGCTGAGCGGACAGAAAACGTCGTAAAGCAAGTGCACCAGAGTTATAAGGTGTTTAAATTGTAAATAACGGGTTTTAGACGGTTTGGAGTTTCAGGTTTTAGGTTTGAGATTTCAGCTTTTAGTCGCATTAGATAGTTGGAAGTTGGAAGTTGGAAGTTGGAAGTTGGAAGTTTAAAATGTTTCTATTTTCTATTATAATCTATTTACTAAAATTAAAGTTTACTTATTATTTCCGCGAGTTGTTTCGTCAACGCTTTCCTGCTATATTTCTGAAGCCCCATGGGTTTAACTATTAATTTAGCGGTCTTGAATTCTTCGAAAAGCGATAAGATTTTAGACTTAACCTCCTCTTTTTGCTTGTAGAGAAAGTAGCTTCCAGTATTTGTTTCGTTTATAATAGTTTGGACATCAGAATTCTTTGGGCCAATGGCCAAGATTGGTGTTTCAGAGACCATATACTCAAAGAGTTTTCCTGGTATTATTGCCTTTGTATCTTCGGAATCTATTTCAATTAAAAGCAAGACTTGAGCTGATTTTTGAGCAGTAACCGCTTCGCTGTGATTTAAATATCCTAAATTTTTGAGGTACGGATTTAAGCCGAAATCTGAAATAGAATCCAAAACATCCTGCCCTACTATGCCTGCTAATTTCAATTGAAAGTTTTTTTTAAAATCCTCGTTCTCCATAATCAGCTCTCCTAAAGCCTGCCAAAGTATTTTTGGATTTCTATCTGAAAGCAATGATCCGACATGTGCCAAGCTGAATGATTTATCTTTTTCTACTTTATCAATATTTTGGACATCATAGCCATTGGTAATTACCTCAACTGGTTGATTTGTTTTTTTGGCAAACTCATGCTTGGTATGGTTACTTGTAACTATCATGGCATCAGCAGAATTGAGGACGCTTCTTTCTAAATCAATGTGCTTTTTTTCAGATGCTTTTGTGAGTTTCAATTGTTTGTGATAGCCGATGGTAGTCCATGGATCTCGGAAATCTGCAAGCCACTTAACTTGAAGTTCTTGCTTCAGTTTCATCCCAATGAGATGAAGACTATGCGGTGGGCCGGTGGTAATAATTGTACCAATATTGTGTTCTGAAATATATCCTGTAAGAAATTTTACTGAAGGTTCTACCCAGTTTTTGCGAGCATCTGGAATAAAATAATTGCCTCTTATGTAAAGCATCAAACGCTGTAAAAGAGATTGACTCTTTTCCTTTGGGATAATCCCAGAACTAATCTTTGAGACTTTATTTTTTGAAATGAAATTCGCAAGACCGTAAGGTTCTTTGATGGGGTGCTCTAAAATTTTTACATTTTCCGGTACTTCGCTTAGTAAGGTTTCGTCCTTTATTGGATAACTTGGATTTTCAGGACAATAGACTACTGGTTCGATGCCAAATTCTGGTAGATATTTGACAAATTTCAACCAACGCTGCACGCCCGGCCCACCCGCTGGAGGCCAGTAGTAGGTGATTATAAGAACCTTTTCCATACCCATTTACCACCGTTGTATTTAAAATTTCTGACATATTGAATTCACAGGAGGCATTACGACTAAAGGCAAGGGCTTATCCCCTTCAACAAATCCAGAAATAATATAAAGTTTAAGCCTTTTTTGCATTTCGAGGTTGAATTCTAAATCCGTAATAGACACCCGCTGCAATCAAAAGCCCCACCAAAATGGAAAACACCAAACTTATTTGACTTCCAGTTTGTACAACTTGCGGCTCAAACTTAAATTCGATTTTGTGCTTGCCCTTTGGAATGGACATTCCCCTTAACGTGTAATTGACACGATAATGAGGCGTTTCGTTTCCGTCGATGTAGGATTTCCATCCATTTCCATAGTATATTTCAGAAAATACTGCAAAACCTTCTTGAGAATTATTC
>JBCCOJ010000041.1:0-18490 GCA_039025415.1 Bacteroidota bacterium
CGATGCTCTCTCCGTCTTTTACTATTATTTTTAACATTATTTAATTTTAAGTTTTTTTGTTTTTTATCCTAAGTAGGTCTTTAATATTTTACTCTTTGATTCCTGACGTAATCTCTTAATTCCCTTTTCTCTAATTTGTCTCACTCGCTCTCGGGTTAAGTCGAAAGTCAAACCAATTTCATCCAATGTCATTGGTGGTTCATTGCTTAAACCAAAATTTAAACGGATGACATCACTTTCCTTTTGCGAAAGTGTATCTAAAGCCCTGTTAATCTCAACATTTAAAGATTCTAACATTAGATCCTTATCAGGATTTGGACTCTCACCTGATTTTACAACATCATACAAGCTTGAGGTTTCACCCTCTTTTAATGGGGCATCCATAGAAAGATGTCGACCTGAGTTTTTCAAAGATTGCTTAACTTCAGAAACCGTCATGTCCAGCTCCTTAGCAATTTCTTGAGGGCTAGGTGGTCTTTCGTGCGCCTGCTCTAAATAAGAAAACGCTTTGTTAATCTTATTGATGCTCCCAATTTTGTTCAAAGGTAATCGAACTATTCGAGATTGCTCTGCTAAGGCCTGCAAAATTGCTTGCCTAATCCACCAAACTGCATAAGAAATAAATTTAAAACCTCTGGTTTCATCAAACCTTTTTGCCGCTTTTACCAAACCAGCATTTCCTTCATTTATTAAATCAGGAAGCGTTAGCCCTTGATTTTGGTATTGTTTTGCGACAGATACGACAAAACGCAAATTAGCAGTAGTAAGCTTATCCAAAGCTTCTTGATCACCCTCTCTTATACGTTGAGCTAATTCAACTTCTTCTTCTGCGGTAATCATAGGAAGTTTGCTAATATCCTGTAGGTACTTATCTAAAGATTTTGACTCACGGTTAGTGACCTGCTTGGTGATTTTTAATTGCCTCATATATTCTCTGTGATTTTAAAATGTTTGCAAGAATGTAATGTAACTTTTAAATCGAGAAAAGCAAATAAAATTGTCTTTTGTTACAAAAAACAGATAAAAAAGACACGCATTTATAGTTTTCTTAACTTTTGGTGCCTCATTTACTGGATTTTACTACTATCAGCTTTCTTTTTTCGGCTGTTTAAAAGCCCCCCAAGGATGCTCTTCACGCTTTCCTTTACTGGTTCAGTTTTGGTGGAACTTGTATCTGATTTCACCTTAGTGCTATCAGTCGATTTTGTTTTATCGTTTCCGCCAAGAAAACCACCGAGAAGGTCACTTACTTTATCCTTACCTTGACCAATCAATTTTTGCTTCTGTATTTCAACAAGTTGTTTAGTCAAGTTTGAAACTCCGCTTGTCAAATCAGTTTTAACCGTTGGGTTGGTAAATGTACCGCCGATGTTTGCGGTAACAGGAATGGTTAAATTATTGACATCGCTATCATTGATTTTACCTATTAATCGGTTTACCTCTCCTCCGAGGTATTTAGCAGGCACATCTAAAACAGCATCGTAAGAAAGCGATTTATCAAAACCATGGGAGCCCGAAACCAAAATGCCAATATCATTATATTTAAGATTAAAGGGCTTGACATTTACCTTTCCATCCGCAAAACTCAAATTGGCTTTCAAATCGTTTAAATTGAGCTTACTAAAGTCCACGAAACTCAATGCGCCATCGAGTTTGCTCAGTATTGAACTCTCATCCTGATTGATTTCGGTGGTCAACAATTCCGCGAAAGCGCTACCAGAAACAGAGCCAAGATTAGGCGTCATATCATCAGATAAAGACCCTCTGAGACCGATGGTCGTGTTAAGCTTACCTTTTAAAACCTTGGCAATCGGCGCTAGGCTTTTCAACAGGTCCAATTGCTGAAATGAGCTGGCAATATCAAATCCGTCGGCACCTAAATTCATATCAAAGGTCGGCGTATCGGTCTTGGTGGATACCTTACCGGTTACCGCCAAGATACCGTTGAAAATATCAGAGGTCAGGTTTTCAAGATTCGCCGTTTCATCCTTTATGCTCAACTTACCGTTTACATTATTTAATGTCAGGTTATCGTAAACTACCTTTTTGGCGTTGGCGGTAATGGTACAATCGAGAAAATCTGGAATTTTCATGGTTTGCTTCGATGCAGATGAATTTGAAGCGGTTTTGTTCGAGGCGTCCTCAGTAGGCGTGCTTTTATCTGCGGTATCTTCAACCATAATATCGCTCAAGACCAGATTGTTGGAATTAAGTTTAAAATTTCCTTGTAACTTTTTATCGCTCAGAACAAAGCCCAACATATTATTTATTGTACCCGTTGCACTAAAATCGCTCGTACCTGTTTTCGCGTCAAAGCTCTTCAACGACACGGTTTTCGGATTGAAATCCATATCCAACTTCGAGATTTGAATAGGATTGGCCAAAGCCTCGGTCGAGAATACAAAGTCGCTAACGTTCATATTCCCGCTGGCGTTGATGCGCTCGTAGGCATTGGTCTCGATGGCTTCCATATCAAAAGCCATATTCAATTTGGCCTTTAAAATCCCACTCAGCTCCTTATCCAATTCAATAGGGTAGGCTTTGGATAGATTACCAAGGTTCAGCGTACCATCAGCATTGGCATTGACCAACATATTCTTGGTTAGATTTTTAATGGTTGCCGAAGATTTGAAAACATCCTGATCAATTCTAAAGTTCAGCGCTTTGATGTCAATGTAGGTATCATCTACATTTCCAGTTTCGTTCTTGATTTTGGTGTCAATCGTAATATCACTTACGCTTTTAGGTAAATCGGGATATTTAAACGACGCATTGTTGGAGGCAATACTGATATCTAAAGTTGGGATTGTAGTTTCGGTTACTTTACCTTTTATAATGCCATTGACCTTAAAGTCACCAGAAGTCTCAACATTCTCAATATTTTTGGAATAGGCCTCTGGGATGACCGCAAGAAAATCCTTGAACGAAGATTCTGGATTTTCAAAAGTGATATCCATATCTTGACCTTCCTCTATAATTTGAACATAACCCTCAAAATGCAGTGGAAGCTTATTGATATACCCCTTATTGTCCATAAAGGTATATTTCTGATTTTCCAAATCAAGCCCGATGAGTGCATCCAAGATGATGTTGTTATTGTCTAAATACTGCGTACTATCAATAATCATACTCACGTGGGCGTCGGTGTGGGTGTCCAATTCCGACTTTTCTGCGGAAAACGTCCCCTTACCCGAATGGTTCAACTCGGTAATATACATTTGGGTTTTTGAAATTTCATCAATGTAAGTGAGTGCGCTGTTCTCGACGGAATAGTTTTCGATGTCAAACGAAAAACTACTCGAGGTCGTGTCTTTTGATACGGTTGAAGTTTCAGTTGCATCCGTTTTCGCAATATCCCAGTTGGTGTTGCCTAACGCGTCGGTCTTGAGGGTCAATAGCGCCTCATCAATCGCAATGGAATTTACGACTATTGGCTCTTCGTCAGCATTTTTAAAAAGCTCCTTGACCGACATAGTAAACGCGATGTTCTTGGCACTAACAAATGTTTCACCATCGAACGGTTCGAAGTTTGTAATCAATAATTCATCCACACTTACGTAAGCCCTGGGAAAACTTCGGAATAGACTCAGGCTGACATCGGCAAATTCTACCTTGGCGTTAAGATTCTGATTGATAAAATTCTTGACCATGTCTTTTATTTGCCCCTGAAAAGCAAAGGGTAAGACAAACAATAGAATTAAAATTATTAAGATGCTTATACCTAATATTTTGAAAAACTTTTTCATCAGCTTTTATTTAATGTATAAAGCGGTCAGATGCAACACCAAATCATTATCCCGCAGTTTGATTAGGTTTTTGTTAGAGGTGTTTCATTTTAAATTCAGTTTGGTTAAATCTCAGAAAGCCATGGCAAACAATGACTTCGGAAAATTTTGAGCAATATGAAATATCTACGTAAAGAATAGAGGTTTAGCCTAAAAATCATAACCATTTAATAAAACTTTAACCGAGAGCGGAAGGAAGTTGCAGTTTTCAGTCACAGTAGCAATCTTAATTTCAGTAGATAGTTATTAACCTCAACTATAAAGCCGCGGTCATCGGTCTTGCGTGTAATCTTTATTTTCTAATCTCTTCGGAAAAATTTTGGCTCTCAAAATCCTTTCCCCAATCTAAATATCAAAAAAACACCACTCAAACCATCTTCAGCTCCTCATTGGTTTTTAACTTAAACCGCTTTTTAAACAGATAAACACCGAGGTATAAAAAAGGCGTGTCAATTAAAGCTATCAAAACTTTAAATAAAAATCCACTCATCAAGAGTCCCTTAAAATTTTCCCAGGGAATTATCCCAAAGGAGCACAAGAGCAACAAAATTGTGGCCGTATCCACAAATTGTGAAAACCATGTTGAAAAATTATTACGCAACCATAACATTTTCCCTTTGGTTAAGCGTTTCCAAAAATGATAAATTTGAATATCCACAAACTGAGCGAAAAGATAAGTTATCATACTTGCAAAAACCGCAATTGCAGAATTACCAAAAACGGTTCTGAACATAGTATCATCAACATAAGACCAAGATGTAGCAGGTACAGAATTGGAAACATAAATAATAAGTAAAGAGAAAACAGAGGCAAAAATCCCTGCTACCACTACTTGATTGGCCCTTTTTTTACCATAAATCTCACTTATCAAATCGGTAATCAAAAAAGTAATTGGGTAAGGCAGAACACCTACAGAAATCTCAAAAAGTTTCGAACCAAAAATTTCAACATCAATTGGATACCAATAAAAAAACTTTTGAAAAATTAAATTAGAAACTACTAAAGACGTAATGAAAAGTGCCGCCAGAAAAAGGTAAATACGTTGTGCGGCAAGTTTGTCTTTTAAGGTCATACTGATGATAAGTTATAAACCCGAAGATAAGGTAATGTGCTATACTTTTGCTTAATTTGAATGAAATTATGAAAGAACTAAATCTCGTACATATCGCATTAGGCAGCAATCTTGGGGACCGCTTTAAGAATCTTCAGGATGCTATAAATTTAGTTTTCAAGGAACTTGGTCGAATAATCAACATTGCAAGGGTTTACGACACAAAAGCCCTAGGCTTTATTGAAGAATCTCACCCAAATGATTTCCTAAACACCTGTATTTTGGTTGAGACCATATACTCAGCAAATACAACTTTGAAAATTCTACAAAATATTGAAAATAGATTAGGAAGGCAAAGAAACACATCTAACCCAAAAAAACTCGAATATCAATCTAGAACTATTGATCTTGACATTCTGTATTTCAATTCCGAAATTATCAAAACTGAAGATTTAACCGTCCCCCACCCGTATATCCAAGACAGAAAATTTGTATTACAGCCTTTAAATGATATCGCCCCAAAATTTATACATCCAATTCGGGAATTGAGCACCAATGAGTTACTAGAAAACTGTGAAGATAATAGCCCGATTGAACCTAAAAATATCTGGTTAAAGAATCCTATCAAGCAATTGGATTTTTCAAATTTCAATTATCTAGCTATTGAAGGAAACATAGGCGCAGGTAAAACCAGTTTAGCTAAAAGAATTGCTTCAGATTTTAACGCCAAACTTGTTTTAGAGCGTTTTGCAGATAATCCCTTTTTACCCAAATTCTATGAAGACCAAAAGCGTTATGCCTTCACCTTGGAGATGTCATTTTTAGCTGACCGCTACCAACAAATAAGCGATGATTTATCGCAACTGGACCTTTTTAAGGACTTTATTGTGAGTGATTACGATATTTTCAAAAGCCTGATATTTTCTAAAATCACCCTAGCTGAAGATGAGTTTAAACTTTATCGAAAGTTGTTTTACCTCATGTATAAAGACATTACAAAACCAGATTTGTATGTCTATTTATATCAAAATACGCTGCAATTGAAGGAAAATATTAAGAAACGAGGACGTGACTATGAACAACATATTGAAAATGACTATTTAGAGAAAATAAACTCCGGATACCTCGATTTTTTAAAAAACCAAAACGAGCTCAAGGTAAAAATCATTGATATTTCAGATAGGGATTTTGTGGAAAGTAGGGAAGATTATCTTTGGGTCTTAGAGCAGATTTCTCTTTGAAATTAAACCATATTAAAAGGCAAAATTCAAAATACGATTAACTTCTATTAGTGTTAATTCGCGTCAAGTTCTACTTCATCTTCAATTTCCCACCTACGCTTTGGCTCCGGCGGGCAAGCGACTTCGATTTCAACGAGATTCAATCCTTCTTCAGTGTAACCAAAACCTTTGTCCCACAATCCTCAGCATCTAAAAAATCATTAACCAGAACATCTACTTTATCTTTATACATATCATTCAAAATCGAAACACGCTTTTTAATGTTGCCCATTCCCTTCGATTGCTGTTTTTGTTGATTTTCGGTTTTCATGGCTTTTGAACGTTCCCGGCCGATGCCGTTATCGGAAATTGAAATCGTAATCTCATTTTCAGACTTTTTATTAATGGAAATCTCTAATTGTCCCTTTTCCTTTTTATAACGCAATCCATGCCATACTGCGTTCTCAATGTATGGCTGTAAGAGCATTGGCGGAATTTGATATTCAGAAACCTTAACATTTTCATCGACCAGAATTTCATAATCAAATTTTTCCTTGAATCTAAAGTGCTCGAGTTTTGTATAAAGCTCTAATAATTCTATCTCCTTTTGGAGTGGAATAAAATCTTCCTCGCTGTTTTCAAGTACCGCACGCATTAATTGAGAAAAATCAGAAAGGTATTTGTTCGCGGTACGTTCATCATTCATTGCAATAAAACTATTCACCGAGTTGAGCGCATTAAAAATAAAATGAGGATTCATCTGACTACGCAAAGATTTTAGCGACAATAGATTATTTGCCAAACGTTGCTGTTTGATGTATTTGTACATGAAAAATGCGGTAATCGACAACAAAATAATGGCAATAGCGAGCGAGTAAATTATCAATCTTTGGTTTTTAGTGCGCGCACTGGCCAAATTCTTAGTCAATTCTCGGTCGCTTTCAAGGCTTGTAATTCGATTTTGCTGTTCAGCGATATTTCTTCTAAAACGATCTGCTTGAGATAATTCCTGTTCGCGTTTAATGTATAATTCATCCAAGACGAGTTTGTAATCCTCAAAGGCAGATTTAGCTTTCTCAAAATCACCTGACTCTGCAAACACATCAGACAATTTTCGTGTAGCATCCTTCTTAACTACTAAATCCTCTTTTTCATCAGCTTCTATAATACTCTTTTCTAAATAAGGTATGGCTTTATCGTATTCGTTTTGAATGGCATAGGCACTACCGATTTTATAATTTTGCTTTTGTTTGGTAAGCGCACTTTCATTGGGGATGATTGAATCTTTTTCAACATCTTCGACATCCTTAAGAATCTCTTTTCTAAGTTCTATTTCGGCAGAATAATTTTGGTTGGCACTTTGAAAATCGGCAACGGTTACCTTTTCCTCTAACTGCCTCTTTTTTGGTTGTGTTGCTGATAAATCCAGAGAATTTTTAAAGAATCCCTGTGCCAGTACAACATCACCCTGTTCATTATACACTTTGGCAATTTTGGAATTCAAATCCAATACTTTCGGAGAAATCAGATGCTTTTTAGCCACTTTCAATCCCTTTTCGTATGCCTTTAAGGCAGCATCATTATTTTTGATACTGAAATTTGAATCGCCCAACCCTTCGTAATACATAACCTTTTGATAATTACTCAACGTGTTCTCGTTGATGGCAGCGTATGTATCCAAACTTTCCTGATAATTTTTATTGAGCCGATACGCCTTGGCCAGACCTAAATTAGATTCATTGGTAGCAAGATTCTGCAAACTCAACCTGTAATTAGTTACGGCTAGGTCGTACTGCTTCCAAAACATATAGACCTCAGACAGCAGACGATATGCTTCCGCATTTTGTTTTTTTGAATTGCTTTGTAGTAATGCCCTTCCAACAAACTTAATGCTCTTTTCAACATCCTTCTTTTTATAAAAGGCAACAGAATCTATCAATGTATTAAAAGATTGAACCTCTTGCCTAAACTCTAAATCTTTATCAAAGCTGTCATCGGTACTTGGTTTGACCTCTACAGTAATTCGGTCATCAGAGGTAATGGTATAATAAATAGTTTCAAAGTCCTTATGTCTGATAACCAATTCATCGCCCTTTCTCGCTCTAATTAAAAAAGAACCGTCTTGATTGGTTCTTGCATAAGCACCCCCATTTACTTCAATATTAGCTTTAGAAATTGGCTTGTAAGTATCACTCTCTCTAATCGAGCCCCTGATTTCCCACAAAGTTGATGTTTCATTCTTTCTATAGTTGTCCTGTGCAATTGCACGTCCCTGACCAACAAAATAGGTGGCCATGAAGATTAAAAACAAAAATCGAAACTTAACTAAGCAATTCATTTATAAAGTAAAAGTGAATAAACATACACACTTTAATCCTATAAATAAAATGGAAAAATGGCGTAAGCCCTTTCAATATGATAGAAAATCGCCGATGCCTCATCCATTTGAAGTATTCACTAATTGAAAAGAAGAAGTCACTCAATTCACTTTTTTCTCAGTTTTATAACACACTAGTTTTAGGCAATAATTAAAATATAAACCAAATGAAAAGAATTGTCCCCTTAATTATAACCTTTTGTCTATTTACATTACATGGATTTACGCAACATAAAGGAAATTACGATCAAATCTCAAGGCAAAATGTTTTACATTCTGGTAATGCCGCGATTTACAATCCTACCGTTCAACAGCAAATCACTAAAATTCTAAATCCTACAAAATATGTAACAATCGATGTTAAGGCGCTTCAAAATGTAGAAGCTGTTACCTATACCGCAGTTTTCAATATGTCGCAGATTGGGCCTACAGCAGATAGTACCAGTTTACTTATCAATGAACGAGTTGAAAGAGTGCGCTCAAGGCTAAGAGCAATTGGCATTACCGACGAGTCAGTTGCCATAGATGTTATTTCTTTTGTGCCAAATTACGAAGTTGAGGTTCAAAAGAAGCTATTCAGTAAAACCTACACTGAGGTGCCAAAAGGTTTTGTACTTCAGCAAAATCTGCACATCCAGTTTACAAAGACCTCGCAGTTTGAAACTATTCTCACCGCATGTGCTAAAAGCGAAATCTATAATCTGGTCAAGGTTGACTATTTTATTAAAGATATTGCAGAAATCTATAAAAATCTACAAACCAAGCTGCTCAAGCTGATTGAAGAGAAAAAAGCCTATTATAAAGTACTAGGTTTTGACCTATCAAACTATGACCTAGCTGTTGCTGATGACAAATACTGCTATTTCCCTAAAGATTTCTATCAAAGCTATCAAGCATTCAACAGCATCTCTTTTGAAGCTATAAAAACGAAAAAGGGGGTGACGACAGCGCAAAAACAGACCTCATATTACTATCAACCCTTAACCTACGGAAACTATGACGTAGTAATAAACCCAAGCATTTTAGAACCAGTGGTTCAAGTGGGTATGAACATAAAACTATTATTCACTCCAAAACCCAAGGAAATCAAAAATGAGCCAATCGTCAAAACCGAATATAAACAAAAGTATTACGTCGTATCTCCTAACGGAACTTTAGACATAAAAGAATTACAAACAAATCAATAAACACAAAAACGAAAGACCATGAAAAAAGTTATGATATTAATGCTATGCCTTTTGAGTTTAAGCCTAGGCATAGCAAATGAAAAATTAGACGCTCAAAAATGGAATAAAATCCAAAACTATTCTAATCCTAATACTCAGAAATTCATCAAAGTTGCACTATTACTTGATACCAGCAATAGTATGGACGGACTTATAGACCAAGCAAAGGCGCAGCTCTGGGAAATAGTAAACGAGCTGTCTTATGCCAAATGCGGAAATGTGAAACCTAATCTGCAAATCGCCCTCTATGAATATGGAAACGATAAACTCAATGACCGCGAAGGTTACATTAGACAAGTCATCAGCTTTAGTGACGACCTTGACGAAATCTCCAAGCAGTTGTTTTCATTAACAACCAATGGTGGAAATGAATATTGTGGTCAAGTCATTCAAACCTCGCTCAACCAACTAAATTGGGGCGAGAAGCAAGATGACCTTAAACTGATTTTTATTGCGGGCAATGAGCCCTTTACCCAAGGAAAAATAAGTTATCAAGACGCTGCTGAACAAGCCTGTAAAAAAGACGTTTCTGTTAATACCATTTTCTGTGGGGACTATAATCAAGGTATCGTAACCTTTTGGAAAGATGGTGCTGATTTAACCCGCGGAAATTACATGGCCATCAACCATAATCAAGCCACCACCTATGTTGCTAGTCCTTATGACGATAAAATCCTTAAGCTTAACCAAAGTCTCAACAACACTTATATAGCCTACGGAAATACGGGAAAACAAAAAATGGAACTCCAAGCTGAACAAGATAAAAACGCGGCAAAGTACAGCGGAGCAAATGCCGTTAGCCGAACCGTAAGCAAAAGTTCGCACCTCTATAAAAACAGTTCTTGGGATCTAGTGGATGCCGAATCTGATGAGGAATTTGATTATTCAAAGTTGAAAAAAGAGGATTTACCTGTTGAATTAAAAGGGAAGTCTACTTCTGAAATTAAGGCCTACGTTTATAAAAAGAAAGCGCAGCGCGAGCAAATCCAAAACGAAATCCAGCAATTAAATGAAAAACGTCGCGCATTTATTTCAAATAATAAAACTGAAACAGAGGGACGTTTGGATAACGCGCTTATTCAGGCCATTAAAACCCAAGCGAAAGAAAAAAATTACGATTGGTAATGATTATATATCTAAATCAGATACCTGTTATGATTATTTCAATTTATTCAAATTGAATAGCAGTAAATAAGACGAGATGTTTAAACTCAATCAAACGTAATATAAATCATAAAATGGGATGAAGCTAGCTTATAGATTCTTCGATATAATCTTATAATAGATTGTAGTTTTCAATTAATAAATCAAAGTTGCAATCAATGCGCATAATTCATAATTCTTTGATTCGTTTTTCAAATTCTATATCACGAAGAGCCTTGATTTTTAAAATCCGTGGCAAGCTAAAGAGCAATTGTCTAGGCTAAGGGTATAACCTGCCACGGATAATAAAACTATGGAAAATCAGATAAATCAATTTTTGACAATTCTTTTTGTTAGACTTCCTTCATTACAATTGACTTTAATGATATAAAAACCAGAACTATAAGTTGACATATCCAATTGAACTTCACGCTCGTTAGGTAATTCTGTTGAAAGCATTCGCCCCTGTAAATCATAAATTACAATTAATTTAATATGCGAAGCAGCTTCTATATTTACAAAATCAGATACCGGATTTGGATAGAATTGAATAGAATCGTCCAACTGAGGATTTGTATCGGAGAGGTTACTTTCAAAAGTTGTAGTTGCTACATTAGTTTCAATAGGGAAATTAAAGTCGAAAAAGATATTGGCTTTCTTTGCAACTGCATCTCCAGACACTAAGTCGCCATTAGACTTCATCCTAATTAAGATATTACCATGACCCCCACTACCATTTAGATTAATCCCATCAAATACAAACCTGATTTTATTGTTTTGCAGCTGGGTCTGCATTTCGTGAGAGGCATTCAAAACTCGAAGGGTATTAATATCAAATTGAGCTTCATCTACATCTACTTCCACAACAACATTTTCTGCTGCTGCGGTTCCTATATTTTCAAATCTTATAATGTAATGCAGAAAACTTCCTATTTCATTTGTGGGTAGAATATCTCCCTGAAGACAGGTAATATCATTAGGGTCAAAAGCACCTACAACGATTTGATTGTAATCGAATACATTGTCACTATCAAATTCATCTCCTGAAATTGGATTTATTGTAGCTTGAAAAGCAAGTT
The DNA here is from genome assembly GCA_039025415.1 of Bacteroidota bacterium. Taxonomy (GTDB): domain Bacteria; phylum Bacteroidota; class Bacteroidia; order Flavobacteriales; family Flavobacteriaceae; genus Psychroserpens. The sequence continues at coordinate 11,882 of JBCCOJ010000041.1, forward strand.
CATCATCAATATTCACGGGAGGCGTTTCGGTAGGTGCGTTTACATTAAGGGTTACATAAACATTTCTGTTTTCGAAAGGCATTAAGTCATCGTAATTCCAAGCTAAGCTTCCTGAATCTTGATTATCTGGTGTTTGCGTAGCAGAAACAAAATCCAAAACGGTCTCGTCATAAGTAAATTCAATGTCGCCTGAAACCATTTGATTCCCCTTATTACTGTATGAAATAAGATAGACCGCATCAAAACCTGGTCTTGCAGGCATTATGGGAGCAATGGTAATTTCGACATCATTATGAATGCCGTTAGCAGACAAACAAAAATCTTGAGTGGTTACATTATTATTCGTATCAACAAACGGAATTGTAGCTGATACAGGTGCTACTGTAAACCACGTTGGCTGCTCGATATTTGGAGAGATATCAAAAACACCATCCAATGTATAAAAATTGTAAGCTCCGTTTGAGTTTGAAAATGTTGCACCTTGAGTAACACCGTCATCAATGTCCATCCTAAAATAAGGTTGTGGCATATCCATAGGGTCGCAACCGTTTCCATCAAAATCAAACAATACATTTCCTGAAATAGTATTAAAATCACCACCCGGAGTTGTTGAGCAGTAAGAACTCACAGGATAATCAGTGCCAGCAAAACTTTGAATTTCTAAAACTTGGTTTTCATCAGCGCAGACGAACGATAAACTTGGATTATTTCCAGAAAGCCAATTTTCCAACCAGCTACCGGAACCCATCTCGCTGCTTTCATCACTTCCATTCTTTATAAAAACGGTCTCTAATAGATTATTGCCAGCTATAAACAAACTCGTGAGATTTATGTTATTATTACAATCCAAGGTTACTATGTTGCTTTGGGAGAAGCCAAGTCGCTCAAGTGATACATTATTTGAAACGTCCAATTGAGATAGAGGGTTTGACCAAGCCTCTAAAATTCGCAAACTTGGATTGCTAGCTACGTCAATAGAGGTTAACTGATTTTGCTCGCACCGAACGGTTTCTAGAGCAGGGTTAGAAGATAAGTCTAAAGTAGTAAGCTCATTTTCTCTACAGTATAAATCTTCGAGTAACGGGTTTAGGGTAAGGTCAATATCGGTCAAATTATTTTCTGAGGCTACCAAAATTCTGAGGTTGCTGTTTTGGGATAAATCAAAATCGGCTATCTGATTATTTCGACAATTTAAACTATCCACAGCCGTAAACGCTTCAATACCGGTTAAGTCAGAAATATTGGAGTTACTTACATTTAGATTAATAATCGCAGTAGCTTCAAAGGATTGGACGTTACCGCTGTCGTTGGTATCAACACCGTTGGTAATCAAACGCGACAAAAAGTTAGCATCTGGGATATTGATAACGTCGTCATCAACTATAAGTTCAAAACTGGTAGTTTCAAAACATCCCGTATTATTATTTGAAACATTAACATAAACGGTCTCTGGATTTGAAGTATTGTTATAATTTGTAAGCGATGGATAGGGATTCGTTTGAGTTAGGGCATCCGCTAAAGTGGCATGATAGGTTGTAGTTACTGATGCTGGGCTCATACCATTCAACATAACATCCTCGTTTGTTGTTAAATCAAATTCCGCTATACCTGTAACTGGAAATTGATATACAAATAAATTCGGAGGCTGGACAATACTTGGACTCCCAGCAGCTAAAATATTGAAGTTTGTCAATTCAAAATTCGATATGTCTGCATTTTCCCAGAGACGGACGTGAATGGTTTGAGGATTGGTGGTATTTGCATAATTGGTTGGATTGCCAATAGGATTGAGGTCATTTTGGGCATCCTCTAGGGTTTCATAATACAAAATGGAATGCATTGATGCATCCAAACCATTTAAGATTTCGAATTCAGTTGAGGTCAAATCAAATATTTCAAAACCGTCAGAATCTGCGTCGCAAAGCGATAAGTCACTCGGTTGAGCAATATTTAGTTGTGCATTGCTTAAGCTCGAAACAGCAATTAAAAAAATTAGGATGAGGTTTTTCATTTTACTTTAGTTTATTTAAATGTATATATTTTGATTCTTTAATCTAACCGTCAATGAGAATCCAAGTGGTTTGACTTAGAATTCGATAAAGTCTAAATCGTTTTTAGAATTTCCTGCAATCGCTCTTTTTTACGTTGTGAGATGGGTAACTGGCAGTTTCCCTCCATGATTACGTATCCACCATCTCCTTTAATATAGGATTGTAGATACTTTAGATTTATGAGATGTGATTGGTGGATGCGCTCAAATCCATGAGGTGATAACAATTCTTCATACTCTTTCAAGGTTTTGGAAATCATGACTGTTTTTTGATTCTTGATATGGAATTTTGTGTAGTTATCTTCACTTTCGCATCTTATGATATCACTAACGTTGAACAAGTGAATACCGTCTGAAGTTGATAAAGCTATCCGTTTAAAATTATCTACATTCTTTCTAACATTTTCCAATAGCAAGTTGACGTTAGCGTAATCATTGAATTTATCCCGCGCACTTTCAATTTTTTCAATTACCTTTTGCAATTCATCAGGGTCAACGGGTTTTAGTAGAAAGTCCAGCGCACTAAATCTGAAAGCCTTAATGGCATATTGCTCATAGGCAGTTATAAAAACAACGTGGGATTTAATGGCACCGCTTTTTTTTGCTAACTTTTCTAAAATATCAAATCCAGTACCATCGTTAAGCTGTATATCCAAAAATACAACTTCGGGGTTTAGTTCGTCTATAGCTGTTATGCCAGAAGCAACACTATCAGCTTCCCCAATAATTTTTATGGAAGGGGCATAAAGCTTTAAGAGCTTTTTCATCCCTTCCCGTAGATTCCCATCGTCATCTACTAAAATAGCTGTAATCATATCTTTAACTTAAATATTAACTGGTGTTCTTATTTCCGTATACTGTAAAGGAAGCTTGAGTTCTACTTTTGTCCCTTTTATGATGTTTTGGTCTTTTAACTCAGTAATGCTAATAGTAGCTGTTTGAGAGGTTGAGGAAGAAATCATTTCCAATCTTTTTTTGATTATATCCAATGCCATTGATTTGTGAGCCATAACAGAATTCTCTTTGTTTTTTTTAGACCTATTAAACCCAATGCCATCATCTGTAATGGTACAAATTAGCTGGTTTTCGCGCATAAAAAACGCAATTTCGATAGACCCATTTTCGTTTTTAGGAATAATACCGTGAATGATAGCATTTTCCACGCAAGGTTGAATTAGTAAAGGCGGAAGTGATACATCATCTTCAATATCAGTGTTTTTATCAATTCTGAAACTGAATCTATGGTTAAAGCGAAGCTGTTCCAATTCTAGATAGTTTTTTAAACTTTCTATTTCCCGGTCAATTGGAATCAATGACGCTTTGGAATACTCTAATGTTAAGCGCATCAGTTTTGAAAACTTCGATAAATACTTAATTGCAGAATCAGTTCCATTTTGGACTATAAAACTTGAAATTGAACCTAAGCAATTGAAGACAAAATGTGGATTCATCTGCAAATGCAAGGCTTTTTGTTCGTATTCCGCTAATTCCTTTTCCAGCGTTAAGCGTTTTTTTAGTTCATGCCTATTGTTAACCAAAAAAATCATACTCACTAAAAGTAAAGCCGTCAGGCTGCCAAAAATCCATTTCATTTTATTGCTTTTTGCCCTTTCAGCCACTAAAATTGATTGTTTTTCAGCCTCTTCATCGTTTAACAACTGCTTTTTCTCAAACTCATAGTTCATGGATGTCTGCACAGATTTTCTGATATTCTCTTCGTTAACTAGGCTATCCTTCATTTTGCTATAAGCCTTGAAATGCGCTAACGCTAAATCAGTTGCTCCTTCTTTAAGATAAATGTCGCTAAGTAGTTTTTCTGAAATTGTTTGCGCCTCTAAAACATTAATTTCTTTTGATAAATCCAGAGATTTAAGCGCATATCGTTTAGCTTTTGATAAATCATTTTGCTCAAAATAATATTGAGCTAAAAACAAATACGTATCAGATAATCCAAATTTGTCATCAAAACCTTCAAATGTTTTAATGGCTTTGTTCCAACTATCTAAGGCCTTTACATTTTGTCCCAAAGATTTATAATGCAGACCAACATTGTTGAACCATTCTCCCAAAGCTCTAGGGTTTGGATGCTCATCTAACTTAGATTTAGCGTCTTGATATAATTTATATGCCTTGTCGTAGTCCCCTCTTTTTTGATGGATATTAGCCATATTAGTCAAGGTAATGCCAATATTTGGGTCTTCTAATTCAGCTTGAATTTGCCTTGATTTATCAAAATATTCCAGAGCTTCTTTGTCTTGATTCTGTGAACGGAATATAACTCCGATATTATTGTACAATCTACTCGTCTTAACATCGTTCTTTGACTTTTCATAAAGTCTAACCGATTTCAAATAATACATCAAGGCATTACTGTAGTTGCTTTGTTCTGAAAAAACAACACCCATCATGGCATATACCTGAGCCAGGCCTTCTTCGACCTCCTTAGTAATCTTACCTTTAGTATTTTCACTTTGGAAAATCAACGCTGCCTTATCTAATTGCTCTAATGATTCCCCATAATTGCCAATAATAATATTAGCCGTACCTAAGTTGATATTAGCTTTGGCCTCTTCCATTTTATACGAACCTTCCTGTGCCAATTTCAAAGCCTTATTCGCATAAACTAACATTTCCTTTGGGTCTGAATACTTATACCTATCAGAGATTGTATTTAATAAGTTTATTTTTTTTGAATCTGAATTTTCTAGTTTGAGTTGTAACTTCAGACTATCTAATGTTTTATTTTGGGAATAGACAGAAATTATAAAACCAAAAATTATAAAAAGGCACAGTTTTAAATTCATTTCCAAAGTGTATATAACTTAAAAGTAAATATTTCAATTTATACCAATTGGGGTCAATTAGAATTTCAGGACTTTGACTTAGAATTCGAAGCTTAAAAAACAAATAACTAGAATGCAAGGTTCTCTATAAATAATTAAAGAAGTTGTTCTGCGGAATAAAATTTAGCGAGAAAGCATAATTGAAATCTCAACGTAATTAGGTTAAAAACCTTCGATACACTTTTTCGTTTAGTATTAAGTATGCGGAAATATTAATTAGAAGTCGCTTTTTAGCTTAAAATATACTTAGTCAAAAAATCCTGAAAACTATTCAGGACTTTCTGTAGTCATTTGGTATGTTCTGATGTCTTATTTTGATGCGTAGTCTATAATCTTAATTTACCGCAGGACAATTACACTCAAACTTTTCTCTTCTACAACTGAAATTATAACCGAGTGTAATTTGATGAAAACCACCGTTGTTGAAAACTACAGAATTCGCCTGATAAGAATAGGTATATGCAAAAACAAAATTATTGTAATCAACCCCAACAAAAGGTGTGATGAATTGAAGCTTTTGACTGTTAATACCTTCACCTCGGTCATTTTGAAATTCAGCGCCATCAAGACTTCGTCGGTAAGACAAACCGCCCCATAATCTTCCAAAATCCATTTCTCGGTAGACTTTCATGTTCACGTCAAAAGACGCCTCTTCTGTCGCATCGCGGTACATAAATAAAACCGAGGGCTCGTAACTCCAATCACTGTTATACTTACTAAATGTATTACCCGCAGAGAACAAATAAGTTCTGAGGTTATCATAACTCAAACCTTGCTCATTAAAATTAATACCCTCATTATTGAGAACATTTTTTATGGTTGCATGAGCGTAAAAATTGATTAAATGATAGGAAAATCCAAAGTCCACGTTAAAGTTGGTTGCACTCTGTTCAACACCTGCAATAATGGGATCAAAACCATCTGCTAAAAAGGACGTTTCATCTAATTGGTATTGAATAAAACCAGCACTTAAACCGAAAGACAACATGTTTAAGTCTATTTCATTTCTTGAAAACATGAGGTGATGGGCGTATGTCAAATAACCTCCTGTTTGCGAGTGAAACCCATTTGCATCATTATAGAAGATAGCACCTATTGCCGATGGTGAATCCCCAATTCTACTGTTAACACTAAGGGTTTGTAGGTTTGGAGCCTCATCTTGACCAAACCATTGCGCCCTTGCTGTTAGCCTTACTTTTGCACAGTTAGCAACACCGGCCATTGAGGGATGGATTAAATAATAATTATCGGTTAAATAATCAGAATATATTGGTAAACCTTCTTGTGCAGTCACTATTTGGTTTGATATTACCAGACTTGCTATAAACAAATACGTTCTTATTTTCATTCTTTGCTTTATCTTATCTTCTAATGATTTGGTGCGTACTGACGGTTGCATTATCAAAATGCTTCACAATAATAACGCATTTCATCCACATTTGTTATCGTTTGAGCGTAAAATGCGCCCTGAACTCCTTGCGCTCCCTTGTCCTGGGCTCGTCGTACTCCACCACGAACCAGTAGTCATTCACCGGCATCGGGCTGCCGTTGTAGTTCCCGTCCCAGCCCTGGCCTCCGGGGGCGATCTGCTTGAGCAGCTTGCCGTAGCGGTCAAAGATGTATATCTGCGCGCCAAGGCCGCGGTCTATCCCCGCGATGTTCCACCTGTCGTTGAAGCCGTCGCCGTTGGGCGTGAAGAAGGCCGGGTAGTCCAGC
>JBCCOJ010000042.1:0-18398 GCA_039025415.1 Bacteroidota bacterium
GAAAAAAACAGCCAAGAAAGTTTTAAAAAGTGTTTGTCAATGCAACTATCTTGAAAATTCTTAAACAAATTTAGCGCTAAAACGAGTCCTCCACTTGACAATGAAATTATCAAAATATCGAATCTTTCCAAAGCGTATTTAACTCGACTTTCCGCTTTAGAAACATATTCTTTTAAATCCGATAAATGTTCTTTGTCTTCTTTCTTCATTGTTTTGTTCGTATTGACGCTAACAAATTGCTAAGCGCACATTTGTGCGCTTATTCAATAAATATAGGAAATAAACGCACAAATGTATGCTTATTTCGTCTTTAAGCCTTTACCTATTAATTTTTAAATGTGCCTCTTTCAAATTGTTAGGAGAAAACTGTTAAATCAAACATCTGACGCAAATATCGTCTTGAAAATATGTAATAAAACAAAAAACCAGCCCTTTCGAGCTGGTTTTAATTGGCTATAAATCAATTTTTATAAAACCTATTTTTCAGATTTTACGAATTGCTTTGATTAGGTTTGGACTATTTATAGGCGCTAAGACAAAATAATTACCCTTCAAGAAGACGGGAGACATCAATGCAAAAAGTATTAATTTGAAGAATTTAGCTATAGTCAATAAGCAAATATTGTATTCGTGAATTACCAAATTTTTTATGGTATTGGTAAAATATATTTTAAAACTATATCAAAAAACTGGTATAATCACTAATGCTTAATTTGGGTTAATTTATTGATTATAACCAAAACGCTTTAACTGCCGATCATCGCTACGCCAATTTTTATTCACTTTGACGTAGAGCTCCAAATGTACTTGTTTACCAAAGAATTTCTCTAAATCCTTGCGAGCCTCGATACCTACTCTCTTTAAGGCTGAGCCCTTATGACCTATAATGATGCCTTTTTGGGACTCCCGCTCCACCATGATTACTGAGCGCATTCTGATGATGTCTTCTTCCTCAAAAAACTCTTCAGTATCGATTTCAACCGCGTAGGGAATTTCCTTTTTGTAGTGCATCAGGATTTTTTCCCTTATCGTTTCATTGACAAAAAAACGCTCGGGCTTATCGGTTAATTGGTCTTTTGGGTAGAATGGTGGGGATTCTGGTAGAAGCTCAATAATTCGGTTGAAAACCCCTTTGACATTAAAACCTTCCAAAGCCGAAACTGGAAATATTTCTGCATTCGGTACTTTTTCAGTCCATAATTGCACTTGGGTCTCAAGTTGTTCTTGGTCTGATTTATCAATTTTATTCAGCAGTAATAAAACGGGAATCTTGGACCTTTTGATTTTGTTGAAAAAAGCTTCATCCTTTAATTGCTTTTCGCCTATTTCGACCATATAAACCAAAACATCGGCATCCTCAAAAGCCGACTTTACAAAACCCATCATGGATTCCTGCAATTCATAGGCAGGTTTTATGATTCCAGGTGTATCACTTAGCACCACTTGAAAATCATCGCCATTTACAATACCTAAGATCCGATGTCTAGTGGTTTGTGCCTTAGACGTTATTATAGATAGTTTTTCGCCTACAAAGGCGTTCATCAAAGTTGATTTCCCAACGTTGGGGTTCCCAATTATATTTACAAAACCTGCTTTATGTTTAACGTTATCCATAGTTGATAAAGGTAAAACTTTTTAATGCAAAAGTTTCACTTTCATCAGTTCTCGTTAACTAAAATGATGATAAGATGGGTATTTAGACCTTTCTAGTTTATAACTCACGGCTCTTAAAACACATTCCCTCGATAATATTCCAAAACCTTTGTTCTCAATAAATACTCATACTTTGCATTGGTCAAATTAATCTTTGCATTATCGAGATTGTTTTTGCTAGTCACGTAATTAAGGAAATTGGAAATGCCATTATTGAATCTAATTTCATTGATACGGTAAGACTCTTCGAAAGCTGCAACCTGTTTTTCCAAACTTTGATAGCGTGCGTAGACCGTTTCCATGTCAAAATGCACTTGGGAGATGGCGTTTTTTATTTCAATTTGGGTTTGTTCTAAAGCTACCAAGGACTCCTCCACCCGAATCTTTTCCAAAGCCACGCTATTCTTAGCCTGAAAACCGTTCATTATTGGTATTCTTAAGGACAGACCAATGTTGGTATTTAGGTTATTGTCAAATTGGTCAAAGAAGTTTATATCTGCTGAATCAAAGCTGGTAATTTCAGATTGTACGGGCAGATTCTCACCATTTACTGTCACAAAATCTCCAGTCTCAATTAAGGCCGAACCACTCTCTGTGAATAATTGCGCTGCACTCGAATAATTGGTGTTCAATCCCGCAAAAAATGAAATTTCTGGAACAAATTGAGCCTTTGCGGCACTAACCCCTTTTTTGGAGGCATCCACCCTTAATTCCCTTGCTTTGAAGGTGGCAAGGTTTTCGACGGCGTCTTGATATACCTCCTCTGCGCTCAGTGGGTATTCCTCAAAATCCAATATCAAAGTTTGGGCATTTAGGCTGGCGTTGCTTTCGGTGAGGTTCAATAATTGAAGGAGCGCCAGTTTTGCATTATTGAGCGAACTTTCAGAAGAGAGTATACTGGTTTCATCTAATGTAATTTGTCCTAAAATATCGGCGTAATCTGCGGGGTTACCCGATTCGTTGTCGTAAAATTCCTTTTGAATTTCCAACTGCTGGGTGGTGGTCTCAAATCGGTTTTTAGCTAGGGTCAGCAGGTCTCTACTGTTCAACACTTGTAAATAGGCTAAGGTCACTCGAAGGGTTAAATCTTGCTTGGCTTCTTCGATTTCCATTTCTGCTGCGAGCTTATTCAGCTTATCCCTTTTTAATTGATTGATTAATCTAAAACCATTAAAAACGGTCATATTCAAATTGAAATTAGCACTAGAAAACTCCAATCGCTGATTGATGAAATCGTTGGTAAAAGGATCAATACTTCGTCCATTGTTGACACCGATGTTAAAATTTCCGTTGATGGAAGGTAGAAAATCACCCTTCGATTGTTTGAAATTAACCTCTGCCCTATCAAATCCTAAGTTAGCCGAACGCAAATCCAAATTATTCTCTAGTGCAATGGCGATACAATCCTCTAATGTAAGACTTTGTGCTAGTCGCTCTTGCGTAAATGCGTTGAGGCTTGTAATTAAAAGTAAGTTGGCTATAATTTGGTTGATTTTCATTATAAAATTGTATTTATTATGAGATTACCGTGTTTCAACTTGGCTCAACACAGGCTTTCATGCTGCGCTCGTAATGACAGCGCAATTTTTTTTAAATTTAAAGCTAGTTGTTATTTAATCTCCCACCTCTGCAAAAGCTCCGGCGGGCGGGCTCGTTTCTCATTTCTCATCTCTTTTTTTACTCAACAATCTTTCCATCCAGCAGATTGATAATACGAGACCCATAGGCAGCATTACTCTCGGAATGGGTCGCTTGAATTATGGTCACGCCCTGTTGGTTTAGCTGGGCGAATAACTCCATGATTTCTGTGCTCTGTTTCGAATTGAGATTGCCCGTGGGTTCATCTGCAAGAATGAGTTTCGGTTTTGAAATTAAGGCACGAGCAATACCAACTAATTGTTGTTGACCACCACTTAATTGTACCGGAAAAAGGTCTTTTTTACCAACAATATTGAATCGGTCGAGCATATCGGCCACCATGGCTTTACGTTCAGATGACCTCACATTTTTATATAGTAGTGGTGTTTCGATGTTTTCGTAAACCGTTAATTCATCAATGAGGTGATACGCCTGAAATACAAACCCGATGTACTCCTTATATAATTTCGAGCGGTTTTTTTCTTTCATACTGTGTACTGGTTCACCCAGAAAAACATAACCACCGCTAGTAAAACTATCCAGCATACCGATGCAATTTAGAAGCGTGGATTTTCCCGAACCAGACGGCCCCATTAATGAAATGAACTCGCCTTCGTTGACTTCAAGATTTATAGTATCTAACAGATTAATGGTTTTTCCTCCAGACTTGACCTCTCGCGAGGCTTGACTTAATTTTAAAAGTTTGTTTGGCATTATATTGAATTTGGATTCCTAAATATTGAATTAATTAAAAATTGATTTTTTGTGGTATTTTAAGATAGTTAACGTGCTTATTCTGTTTTTAAACTTTCAGTAGGATTAGCTATCGCTGCCTTAATGGCCTGAAAACTTACCGTTACCAAAGCAATACTTATCGCTGCCATGCCAGCATAGACGAATACCAACCAATCAATTTCAATCCTATACTCGTAATCCTGAAGCCAATTTTTCATATAATACCATGCTGTTGGTACAGCTATGAGTATTGCAATAATCACAAGTTTTAGGAAATCCTTTGATAATAATCTTACTAAGCCCGAAACGCTGGCCCCAAGCACCTTACGAATTCCAATTTCCTTTTTACGTTGCTCCGCAGTATAGGCTGCCAATCCAAATAGACCAAGACAGGAAATAAGGATGGCTAACAAGGCAAATATTTGAGATAATTTACCTATTAATTGTTCACTCTTAAATTTTGCCTCAAAAGCCTCATCCACAAAAGTGTAATCGAAAGGAAAATCCGGTAAATTAGTTTTCAAAACAGACTCAATACTATTTAGAGCATCCTTTATTGGTATACCATCTTTAGTTTTTATGTATATGTAACGTGCATAAATATGATTGTTAAAAAACAAAACGGGATCACTAGAGCTGAACATATTTCCGTAAAGGTAATCCTTAACAACTCCAATGATATTACGAAAATCATCGCCTCTTCTAATGGTTTTACCTATGACGCTTTTAGTATCACTTCCCATCATTCTCGCTAAAGATTCTGAAACTAACGTATTGGAACTATCGGCCTCAATAGTATTACTGAATCCCCGACCTTCCAAAATTTGCATACCGGTAGTGTTGAAAAAGCTTTGGCTTACATGTCTAAACGATATGAGCACATCTTCCGTATCAATACCTTCTTTCCATTGAAATCCAGACCCGTTGTTCCCTCCTGACAGAATATTTGAATTACTCAAAGCAGCATTTTGAATTGCCCCAGTATCTATTAAGTCCTGCTGAATAACATTGAATTTTTCAATGACCTCATCATTTACCCTCAAAGACAACAATTGGTCTTTATCATACCCCAAGTCACGATTTTTTGCAAATTGGATTTGTTGGTATACCAAAATAGTAACGATAATAAAAACTATCGAAATTGTGAACTGACCGATAACAAGACCCTTTCTTATAAATGAGGCGGAACCGTCGGTTATCTTTAGTCCTTTTAAAACTGCGACAGGTTTAAATGATGATAGATAAAAAGCCGGATATAAACCTGCGAACAGTCCACAAACTATCGAGGTACTCAATAGTACAATGATATGTGAGGTATTGGACAAACCCAAAGACAGGTCTTTTTCTATGATTAGGTTGAATTTGGGCAAGAACAACAACAAAAGAACAACACTTATTCCTGTTGCAATAAAGGATAATACCAAAGCCTCAGAGATAAATTGAGTGATTAGACTTTTACGACTTGAGCCCATTGCCTTGCGAACTCCAACTTCGTTGGCTCTTTTTTCGCTGCGCGCGGTGGATAGGTTCATAAAATTGATACAAGCAATGAGCAAAATTATAAAAGCTATGACCGTAAATAATTGAACGTAAGTAATACGTCCACCTATAACTTTTCCATCTTCAAATTTTGAGCGCAAATGCCAGTCTTTCATGGCATGAAGAAAAGCATAAGTATTACTATCTTCATCTTTTTGCTGAATTATCTCACGCACATTTTTATCAACTGTTTCAAAATCTGCTTGAGAGTCTAATTCGACAAACGTATCTGAAAAATTATTCCCATATTCAAGCATCCATGTCTCAGCCTGACTATATTTTTCAAATGTTGCGAGCCAACTGAAAGAAAAGGTGATATTCTCTGGCAAATCCTCAATAACACCAGTAACCAAGTAATCGTCCTGATTACTCATTCTTAAAGTATTACCTAGTGCTTTCTTATGAGAGCCGAACAGTTTTTCGGCGGTTTCACGGGTAAGAATAATAGCATCAGGATTTGAAAAGGCATTTTTCCTGGTGCCTTCTATAAATTCTAAACTGAAAATATCAAGAAAATCCTCATCTACAAATCGACCGCTAATATTGATGTTATTTTCACCTACATTGAAAAGACGTTCTTCGTAACTACTTCTTGTTGCTCTTTTTATTCCCGGAATTTCATTAAGCATATCTTGCGCCAAAGGCCCAGGGGTTGAATAAAATGTGCGCCATTCACCTTCGTAATTTTGATTTGTTGGCACATAATAAATATTATCTTGTCGTGCAAAAGACTGGTTGAAGCTAAACTCGTCTTCTACCCAAAGAAAAATCAAACTCGCACAGGTGATACCAATGGCCAATCCAAAAATATTCAGGAAACTATATCCTTTATTTTTCAATAAACTTCTGAAAGTTACTTTTAAGTGGTTTTTAAACATTAGATTCAGATTTAGATGATTGGTCTTTTTTACCGTAATTATATTAGAAAGATGATGCCAAAAAATCAACTATTTAAAAATCAGTTACTTGAATTTATAACGCCAAATTAATGTGTTCGATTTTGATACAATTCTTGTTCAGAAGCGAACAGAATAAACCTAGGCTATTGCTTTTGCTTCTAAAGATAAATGAGACAATACTTAGCTATGAACCATTAAAATTTTGGCTGTAGCGTATTAAGGATTTCAATCTGGGATTATGGTAGATTGATACTTATAATTTCAGAGTCACCGATGCTAAGGCCTTTTGAAACCTCAGCGCCTCCTTTATGTCTCAAAATTGCCTCGCCGTAGGCTGTGAATTTTATTCTTTCTGAAACGTTTACTTCAAATTCTGCTTCACCAAAAGCCTTTAATTTTGAGGCTTTATTTTCAACGGCCATAAGATTGATTTTACTTTCTCCATAAACGGTAATCTTTTGGAAATCTATCTTACCGTCTAAAATTGTGAAATTACTTTCACCAAAAATATCGACATCTAATTTATCTAGTTCGACATCGTTGAAGGCAACTTCTGATTCACCGTAAATATTCAGTTTAAACTTTTCTCCTTTAATCAAGCTCTCGCACAATGTTCTCTGTTCACCGCGTACTGAAAGGCTCTTAAGATTTATGTACGTTACCAAGATAGTTAAGACCTTGCCTTTATAAATCGGCATTTTCATCTTCATATTCTCTTTCTTTACCTTTTTACCTTTTGTCCATTCCTTGGCATCATCGAGATAAACTCGAAGCGTTTTTCCCTTGACCTTGATATTTATTTTGTCTTCGGATTCAGTGCTACTTAAAATAGTTACAGAATTTTCATCTCCCTGAACAAATTTGGTTTCAATATGCGGACTGATAATAACCTTCTTAAAATCGTCGACCGGAATTTTTGTTTGCGCGTGAAATTGTTGAACAATTAAATTGCTGACTAAAACTGAAAAATATAGAATGATTCTCATGACGTGTTCTTTTATTCGGTTTTTAAACTATTGACGGGATTCGCAATTGCAGCTCTTATCGCCTGAAAACTTACGGTCAATAAGGCAATAATTACTGAAATAAGCCCGGTAAAGACAAACGGCTGCCATCCAATGGATATTCGATACGAGAAATCCTGAAGCCAATCGTTCATTAGATAATAAGCAACCGGAAAAGCGACTACTAGCGAAATAATAACCAACTTTACAAAATCTGAAGATAAAAGTTTTACAATTCCAGAAACCGAAGCTCCCAAGACTTTTCGTATACTGATTTCCTTTTTTCGTTGTTCTGCAGTGAAGGCTGCAAGGCCAAATAATCCCAAACAAGCCACAAAAATGGCCAAGACAGAAAACAAGAGACCCACTAAAGCGGTTTGTCGCTCTTTCCTATACAAATTTTCCAAGGTTTTGTCTAAAAATTTGTAATCGAAGGCAGCATCTGGAGCGATAGACTTGAACGTATCCTCAAAGGTTGACATACTTTGGGTCAAGGTTTCGCTCTTAAATCGTACCAACAAAAATTCTCTTGGTTCACGAGGGGCATTGTGAAATACATATCCTCCTATGGGCTGGTGCAAGGATTTAAAATTGAAATCCTCAACCACCCCCTTAATGTAACTGTGACCGCCTAGATACATTCTCACATTTTTACCAATGGCTTCCTCTGGAGTCATCCCAAGAAAATCAACTATTTTTTTGTTGACTAAAACATCTACGATGGTATCGGCACTGGTTTTTTGGGCTGGTAATAACTTTCCTGCCAACAGTTTCAATTGAAGCACTTCGGCGATATCATGCTCTGCACCGTTAGTTTGAATACCCATACTTTGCTCACTATTTTGCTTATAAACGCTACGCCCACTAACGTCCATACCTGGATAGCCCTGGGCCCGAGTAAGTGATTTGACCGATGGTAACTTTCTAAATGCATCGACCATAGCTTCATTAGAATCACCACCCGGTATTGCGGCCAATGATATCGCGACCACATTATCAGGATTATAACCTAGATTCTTATTTTGGATATGCTCTAACTGATTATTGATTACAACAACACCAACAATTAAGATAATTGAAGCGGTGAACTGGACAACTACCAATCCCTTTCTCACCAAACCGCTGATGCTGTTTTTCGTACGAGAGGGTTTTAAAACTTCCTTTGGAGAAAAGCGGGATAGAAACAATGCAGGATAAGACCCTGAAATTAGCGTTGTTGCCAACCACAATAAAACAAATAATGCGATAATTTCAATTGAAAACAATGCAGAGGTTTCCATTTGTCTGCCAATAAAAGAATTAAATAGTGGAAGTGCGGCCACAGCGCCTAAAAATCCAATCAACATGGCTATGAAGGTTATCAGACCCGTTTCTACATAGAATCTACTGATTAAATTTGATTTAGAGGCACCCAGTGTTTTTGTGATGCCAACATCTACCGCCCGCTTTTGAGACCTTGCGGTCATTAAGTTCATATAATTAATGCTGGCGATAATTAAAATTAGAAGCGCCAAGGCCGTCAAATTTCTTACCTGATTAACATCACTCAAATCAGAAAGATATGAATCTGTGTAGCTAGCAGAATAGAGATGAATTTCGTCTAAAGGCTGTAAGGAAAAATAATACCATTGGTTTTCCTTCTTAACATTGGTATCTAATATATCTTGAATCTTTTTCTCAAAATCGGCTAAATTAGTTGTAGGACTTGAAAGTGAAATGAAGGTCTCAAAACTAGCATTATCCCAAGTTGGTCGCTTTGCCGAGCTTTGCATCATAAAAGGCACAATGACATTGCATTTCATAGAACTATTATTGGCGAAATCCTTGTAAATGCCTTTGACCTCGAATTCAATCCTGTTGTCTATAGTTAAGAATTTTCCGATGACATCAAGTGACCCAAAATATCGCTTTGCCGTTGTTTCAGAAAGTAAAACGGTATTTGGTTGGGTTAAGACATTCTCGCCCGAACCTTTAATGATTTTGACATCGAACATATTAAGAATAGCGTTGTCTGCCCAGAACAATTTATCCTCAATAAAGGCTTTGTTGCCCGCCTTAATTGAAGCGGTACCTCCAAAATCATGTTGTAGAATTCGAACGGTCTGTTTAACTTCTGGAATGTTTTCTTCCAAAGCTGGTGCGAGTGCTGAAGGAACGTTAGCCCATGTCTCTAAATCCTCATCGGTTGTATGTAGCAAGACCCTATAAATGTTCTCTTTGTCTTCATACATAGAGTCGTAGCTCCGTTCATTGAATACATAAAGTAGTAGTATTAACGTTGCTGCCAGACCAAGGGAAAGTCCCAAAATATTTATCGTGGAAAATAGTGGGCTTGATTTTAGACTACGCCAGGCAATTTTTAGATGATTTTTGAGCATGATTTATTTTTTATTTAACCTTTACTTAAAGGCTTATTAAAGCGGATTAATCCATTTTTAAACTTTCAGTTGGGTTGGCTATCGCTGCCTTTACGGCTTGGAAACTTACTGTAACCATGGCAATACCTATTGCCGCAAAACCTGCTGCGACAAATACCCACCAATTGATTTCGATACGGTATTCGTAATCCAAGAGCCAATTGTGCATGAAATACCAAGCAATTGGAGTGGCCACAATTATTGCGATAACCACTAGTTTTAGGAAGTCCTTAGATAATAATCTTACCACAACTGAAACACTTGCGCCTAGTACTTTTCTAATACCCACTTCTTTCTTTCGCTGTTCTGCTGTATAGGCTGCAAGGCCGAACAAGCCAAGACAAGATATAAATATGGCAAGTATTGCAAATATTTGAGAAAGACTACCTACTAATTGTTCACTTTTGAATTTTTGATTAAACGCGTCATCTGTAAACGTATATTCAAAAGGCTGGTCTGGTAAATTGCTTTTGAACACAGTACCAATTTTGCTAATTGCCTTGTCAACTGCGACTCCCTTTTCAGTCTTTATATATAAGTGCCTAGCTATATTTGGATAATTATAAAACATGACTGGGTCGCTTGAACTAAACATATTCCCGTATAAATAATCCTTTACCACACCAATCACCTCAACTGTATAATCACCACGTGTTATTGTTTTACCTAGAACACTTTCTTCTCCACTGCGCATCATCTTTGCAAGCGATTGGGAAACGATTGTGTGAGTACTATCTGCGTCAATATTATTGCTAAAACCACGTCCCTCAATTATTTCCATCCCAGTAGTATTGAAGAAGCTCTCACTCACGTATCTAAAAGACACTAAAACATCTTCTGTATTTGTACCCCCTTCCCATTGCAAATTTGAACCATTGAATCCCCCTTGAAGTAATTTTGCATTAGTTAAGGCTACATTTTTTACAGCTCCGGTTTTAATCAATTCTTCTTTTAAAACATCAAACTTTTTAACAACGTTATCGTTAATTGGGATAGAAAGTAACTGATTCAAATCGTAACCTAAATCTCGATTCTTGGCAAATTGTATTTGTTGGTAAACCAGAATAGTTACAACGATAAATACTATCGAAATGGTAAACTGTCCTACGACAAGTCCTTTCCTTACCAGAGAAATTGAACCTTCGGTAACTTTTAAACCTTTCAATACTGCCACTGGCCTAAACGAGGATAAATAAAATGCCGGATACAACCCCGCAAGAAGACCACACCCAACTGCAATACTAACTAGGGTAATAACATGAGACGGTTGTGACAATCCTAATGATAAATCTTTTTCGATAATAAGGTTAAATTGGGGTAATAAAATCATTAATAACAAAACGCTTATTGTTGTTGCAATAAAAGAAATGATTAGAGCCTCTGAAATGAATTGGGCTATAAGACTACCCCTACTTGAGCCTAGTGCTTTACGAACTCCAACCTCGTTAGCTCGTTTTTGGCTTCTTGCAGTCGAGAGATTCATGAAATTGATACAGGCAATTAACAAAATAATCAGTGCGATAACGGTGAACGTTCGCACGTAAGTGATACGTCCGCCTACCATTTTTCCATTTTCAAATTTTGAATGTAAATGCCAGTCTTTCATTGCATGGAGAAAGGCATAAGTGTCGAGATTCTCATCTTTTAAATGAATAATCTCTCTTACAAGTTTGTCAACGGTTTCAAAATTAGCTTCTGGCTCAAGCTCGACAAATGTGTCAGAAAAGTTGTTACCATACTCGAGCATCCAATTTTGACCTTCTCCATAGCGCTCAAATGGTGCAACCCAATTAAAAGTGAACGTAACGTTTTTTGGTAAATTTTTTATTATCCCAGTTACAAGATAACTATTGTCATTACTTATTTTGATAGTCTTACCTAATCCGCTCTTCATTGTGCCGAAAAGTTTTTCGGCAGATTCTTGGGTAAGAATGATACTGTTGGGATTTGAAAATGCCTTTTCCCTAGAACCTTCAATAAATTCCAAACTAAAAATATCCAGAAAGTCTTCATCCACATATCGTCCCCTAAGATTGATATTATTGTCACCAACGCTAAAAAGTTGTTCTTGGGAACTACTTCGTGTTGCTCTTTTTACACCGGGAATCTCTTCACGTAAGTCCTTGGCCAAAGGACCTGGTGTGGCAAAAATTGTGCGCCATATACCTTCATAATTTTGATTTGTTGCCACGTAATAGATATGCTCTTGATTGGCAAAAGATGTATCAAAGCTTAACTCATCTTCCACCCAGAGAAATATGAGACTGGCACAAGCAATACCGATTGCAAGACCAAATATGTTTAAAAAACTATAGCCTTTATTTTTTAATAAACTTCTGTATGCGATTTTAATGTAGTTGATGATCATGATTGATGAGTTAGGCATACTGGTTTTAACATATTATTGTGAATACTATGCCAAATAATTAATTCTCTGTTATTGAATTGATTATGATTTAAATAAAATACAAAAGTGTTCGATTCTAGTACAGTTTTTATTATAATCGAACACTTTGTAAAAGACTCCCCTGCTTATTTAAGAAACTACCTATCAGTTACAAATCGAATAGAAAAACTTAGATAATTTTGGTGGGTAGGTCTTAACAAGCCCTGGCGTGAGCTTTGTGAAATGGCATAGTAATGATACGCATTTTTGTGGCCAGTTATTTTTTACGCAACAAAGTTTTATCTAATCCTGTTTCTTCTTGCTGTACTCTATAACTATTTACACCTCCTTCGTTATCCATATTAAACTCAAAGGTCACTTTTGGATTAAAACCAATGATAATAAATTCATTCTCTGAAATCGGCTTTAATTCAAATTGACCGTTGCCAGCCCAGAGTCGTCCAAATTCAAACGTGATCTCTCGTTCATTTTTTTCACCAACATAAGTACCTACGTATTTCTTAAGTACTTTTTCAGATAATGTAAAGGGTTTTTTTATAGGTTGATTATATAAAATGTTTCGAGCGTATTTAGCTGGATTGGCTGTGATTTTATTTTCTACATTTATAAGTTGAATGATTGTTTTGTCAGTATCGATATGTCTTTCAATTAATGTCAAATAACCAGCCCAACGACCTGTATGCATTACTCTCTTACCATAAATGCTATCTTCTGAAACATCCCATCCAAATCCGTACTTTGTTTCCTCACCAGTTTCTGTTTTATAAGATGAAAAAATTAATTTTTTGTCTTCGGCGTTTATAAGTTCGTTGCCATATAGTGCCCTATCCCACTTAAATAAGTCGGTTGTATTAGAATTGACCATGCCATCACCAACAATACCGTCTAAATAAATGATATAATCATCCTCAGGCGATTCATCTGGTACTATATTTTGCTTTAAGCTATCGGAATAAATATAGCCTATTGCATAATTATCGATTCTCTTTGGATTAAACCTTCTCCTATAAACAAAGCTATTTTTCATTTCTAGAGGTGTAAAAATCTTTTCATTTAAATAGTCCTCAAATGATTTTCCGCTTACTCTTTCAATGATTGTACCAAGTAGTAAATATCCTGTATTACTGTAGCTATATTCTTGATTAGGCTCAAATTCCTTTTTAGGTTTGAGTTTTTCAAAAATTTCAATCACATCTTCGTTTGTAGCAATTTTAGATTTGTCCCAATTCTCTTCCATTAGACTCATATAATCAGGTAAACCACCAGTATGGATTAATAGATTCTTTATAGTAACACCTTGGTAATGCTTTAGTTCTGGTACATATTTGCTAATGGGGTCTTCATAAGAGAGCTTTCCTTCTTTTTCAAGTTGTACGATTCCCATCGCCGTAAATTGTTTTGAAACTGATGCTAATTCAAAAGCCGTCTGATTATTCAATGTCTCATTGGTCTCTTCGTTGGAAATGCCATAACTTTTTTGAAATATAACTTTACCTTTTTCGGCTACAAGTACATTGCCGTTAAATTCATTTCTATCAAAATGAGCTGAATAAACGGAGTCTAATCGTTGCGTTTTAACATTTTCCAGGACCTCAGACTTACCCGTAGTTATTTTTGTGTTTTCCTTATTATTACAAGCTACCATAAGAGATAGCGCAATTAAGAGTGTAATTAATTTTTTCATTTTTAGATGGTTCTATTAGTTTTAGTTTATTGGTTTATTCAATGAATTATTGTTTAGAAAACTGCGTATTCTTTAATATATCGCGAATAATCTTAAGGTGATGTTCTGTATGAATAGCGAGAAACTTAATGGTCTCGTCTCTATTCATGGTCCCAAGAATAGGATGATTAAAGTGCTTCTTTTCTCCAAGCGTAGGTAATTTTTCTACTGTAGCAAGCGCATCATCATAATGCATTTGTAAGGTATTGATAGTTATAGTTCCTTGTGGTCTTACGGACTCTGGCGCAGTAACTTGTCCTCTAGGTAGCTTATTATAAGTAAAGACATAGTCACGTGTCTTATTGGAATCTGCTTTGTAATTACGTTCATCAGAAAGCTCAAGCGCTTTATGTAACTCATTTACCATTAAATAAATGTGGTCCATATGCCACGCTACTGAAACTTCTGAAACCTCAAGGTTTATGGTATCCCGTACAGAAATATAAGATGCCACTTCATTAAGTTGCAATTTGAGATTAGGATTTCTTTTGTCTGATTCCTTACTTGCATTGCTGCTTAATAATAAGATACCTGCCATAAAGATTGAGATGATTTGAATATGATTTTTCATTTTTTAGATTTTTTATTGATTTTGGTTAATTGGCTACAGCGCTTTGGATTAACGTGCAAGACACGTTTCGCGGCTATCGGTTCTTTTCAACGTGATAAAAACTAACTATTTGTAATCCAATATTTCTATGGTCTTATCAATCCACTCGTAAGGTTTAATAGTATTATCAAAATAGTAATCGGGTTGTATTCCTTTTCCGTCAATGGTCATAGCAGGGATTCTATAACTTTTTGACAAACTATACCCTAATTTAAATTCTTTTGATGGTGAAACAACAGAATACATATTTGACATATCTAATACGCCCATTGTAGAGGTTCCAACAAGCTTTACTTTTGTACTCTGTTTTGCTTCTAATAAAAACTGTTCTGTTGTGCTCGCGCAGTTTCCGTTTATCAAAATTGCTACATTCTTTGGATTTGGATACACACTTTTAAGCGTGTCAATGCTTACGATACGTTCATCTAAATTCACAAATTCTCCAATATTCTTGTTTAATTTGATTAAATCTAGTTCCAACTGTTTTTTCTCATCTGACCTATCTGGATCATTTATTAAATCAACCATTCGTTGATTGTTTAATTCTGTTGATAAAAATGCTGCACTAATTTTTCTTATCGGGTTCGTGTATAAATAAGGCTTTATTTTTTCGTAACTAGCATCTGCGCCACCACCATTATACCTTACATCGATAATAAGATTCTCTGTACTTTTTATCAAATTATCATTACTAGTTAGTAAACTATCAATATATTTTTTATTGGAATAACTAAATGATGGAACTTTCAGTAACACGGTATTATCAGATACTTTTTCAATAGAAGCTTTTTTGGCATAAAGTAAATTAAGGTATCTTGAAACATTTTCATTGATTGTTATTTTAGGTAAGACTCTTTTAAAACTTAAACTGCTCATATCAATCATTAAATCATAGCTCGAACCAACAAGCAATTTATTTCTACCATAAAATTCAAACCTTTCAAATTCAACTGGTGAATGATCACCCATATAATATTTTATAGAAAGTTTACCGTCTTCTGCTTTAAAAATCTCTAATTTAACCTGATTTTTCTGCCAATACGGACTTTCAGAGTCCATTATAAACCCAACGTATTCTCTGTTTGGATTTTTATCGTCTTTAATTATGCCAATGGTATATGAGTATAAATTCCAGACACCTTCAAAACCTGGGTCGTCTCCAAGCTTATCTACATAGTTGTCAAACTCTTGTTTCTCTATTTTGAATTGCTCGGTATTTTTGTATTTCTCTATTATTTCTTTGTCCGTTGGTCGAGTTTGTTCACTTGTATTTTGACTTTCAGCTATTAACTGAACATAGAGATGGCCCTTTCTAAAAAACGTCGTCCAGTCATTTAGTAATTTATGGCATTCATTTACATCCGATATTTTTGATGCTTTTTCAGTATACGATTTATTGTGAGTTGCATAAGCATTTTCTCCTTTTTGGTCAATTACATATTGAAAACCCGCATCATTTTTTTCAAATGTTTCAGTAAGCCATTTTAGGTTTGAAGTACAGTCACAAGTTTGTGAAAAGGTATTATACGATAGTTGGATTAAAACTATAAGGATGATTGATTTTTTCATTTTTTGATTGATTTTATATATTAATTTTCATCACTAAGTATATAGTCAAGATGATACCAAAAAAACAACTTATTATTAATCAACACTTTAGGTGGAATCCTAAAACTAAAAATGTCCGATTACAGTACACTTCTTGTACGTAATTGGACACTTTAAAATCTGCAGAATTAAGTGTTTTACTCTGAACGTATGGCCTTTACTGGATTTGCCATGGCGGCCCTTATTCCTTGAAAACTAAGAGTGACTATTGATAATAAGATGGCAATACCCCCTGAAAGAACAAAAGACCACCACGGTACATTGATTCTATATGCAAAATAGTTAAGCCAGCTATCAGAAAAATACCAAGCAATCGGCAGGGCAACAAGTATGGCCAGTAATACGAGCTTCATAAAATCTTTGGAGAGTAATGCCAATATTTCAGCCACTGAAGCCCCGAGCACTTTTCGTATTCCTATTTCCTTAACCCGCTGCTGGGAAGTGAAAGTAATTAAACCTAAAAGTCCCAAACCGGCAATCAATAGCGCCAATACAATAAAAACATTAAAGATTGAGGCTAATTGCCTTTCTGATTTATAAATGGCATTGAATGTGTCATCCATAAACTCGTAATTAAAGGGTGTTGCCTTGTCGTATGTTTTGTAGGTAGATTCTATTTTATCTAGCAAATCGGGTAGAGCGATATTATCTTTATACTTAATATAAATTTTTGCACTACCGGTCACTTCGGCATATTTGTTAGAAGCCGCTTCGCTGCTCATAAAAAATGCAAGAGGACTTATTGGATTCTCTAAAGAGGTATAATGGAAATCCTTAACCACTCCAGCAATTTCTAAAGTCTGATTACCAATGCTGAGTTTTTGACCCCTTGGATCTGGATTAAGTCCATATTCAGCAATGGTCTTTTCATTAATAATTATTTTACCATTATCAATTAAGGCCTTACGCTCTTTAGGTTTTAAATACCAAGAAACTCCCAAGGTATTAATGAAATTCTCATCTACACTAAACGTAACTAACTGGAAGTCTTGATCCTGTTCAGGAGGTGAAACGAAATAAATTGAATAAGGATCATAGATTGCGTATTGGGTCGCACTCGTACCTTCAACTCCAGGAATTTGCTCTATTTGATTGCGTAGAGCAGCCGTATTTGTTTGAATAGTTCTTTCCAGTGGCATGATGATAAGATTAGACCTATCCAATCCTGTATCTTTCTTTTGCAGGTACTCCAACTGAGAGCCCATTACAATCCCGCATATTGTCAATATTACAGCGATTGAAAATTGAAATACAGTAAACACCTTTCTAACTGGCACACTGCCCTTATTTTCAAAACCTTTTAATTTGAAATTCTTGACTGGATTAAATGAGGATAGCACCATTGCTGGGTAAATACCTGAAATAACAACTGCAGTAATCCAAATTACCAATAAGGTGAAGATGAATTCCTTATTAAGGAAAAATGAATTGGCGATTTCCAATTGCAATAATTCCATAAACTTAGCCTTCAGGGCGATACTTATTATTACACCTAAAGCAAAAGCTAGGGTCACAAATACCGATGATTCAATATAAAACTGAACAATTAGATTTTTACGGCTAGCCCCACTTATCTTTCTAACGCCTACTTCCTTTGCCCGCCTTGCAGCTCGGGCTGTTGTAAGACTGATGTAGTTAGTGAGTGCTAAAACCAAAATTAGTAATGCTACAATTGGAAAAACCTTTAAATAATCAAAGCGCCCTGTATCTGTATTTCGGGAGTGCATGTCTTCAAAAGGCTCGAGCTGGTACGTGGTATTTGACTCACTATTAGCCAATCTATCAAGTTTTAGTGCCGTTTCTTCAATGGAGGAAATATTATCTAAATCGTCGACCTTGAAAAAGGTAGCAAAACTGCCGTTTTGAAAATAATCAGTAGACAAAAGTGCTTTGGTTTCCTTCATGACGGATAGGCTAGTTAGGGATACAATCATATCTGCGTTCAAGGAAGAATTCGTAGGGAAATCTTTCATAATACCCGTTACCGTAAAGTTGTAGGTACTATCCTGTTTTATTTTTAATTGTCTTCCTATTGGATTTACATTGCCAAAATACTTTTGAGAGGTCGAAGCAGTTAAAACAATCGACATTGGCTGTTCTAGAACTCTGGATGGCTCACCATCAATCAAATCAAAAGAAAAGAACGAAAACAAATTAGCATCGGC
>JBCCOJ010000043.1:0-18261 GCA_039025415.1 Bacteroidota bacterium
AGGCAAAAAAAAACCGCAATTTCTGCGGTTTTGTGCCCACGACTGGAGTCGAACCAGCACGTCTATAAAGACACTACCCCCTCAAGGTAGCGTGTCTACCAATTCCACCACGTGGGCTCAAGTTCATTGATAAGGTAAACAAAAAAAGTTAAGCAACTGCTTAACTTTCGTGACCTGACTGGGGCTCGAACTTAAGACCCAATCATTTGATATTCAAAAAGTTAAAATCTATATTTTAAGCATGTGCACCGAATTGCGCACCGGTTTAAAATGATTATTCAAATGAACTTATCTGCTTGTATCTGCTATCAAATAGTATTGATGGCGCAAATATATGTTTTACTTACCTACTTTTCCAATATTTCCATCAATTGAAAATTGAGGTACAATTTCTCCTTCCCAACCCGTATTGATTTGAACTCGGGTAAATAGTTTATAAAATTACCCTTATTCTATTCATTTAAGGTAAATGTTACTCTTATTGGGTTTTGCGCTTTATGAGGCGTTCCGTAAAAGGTCAATTCTTGGTACTATTAAAAAAGACAGGCAATGGGACACCAAAACCTTTAGGCCTTAATCAAATAGTTTGATAAAACAGTCATTTTACAATTCGTCTTGCTATCAAAATTCACCAATCAACTATTTTTTAAGTATATCTAGCTCTAATTGGGAATAAATAGTATAAGGCAGGCGTGACTTAATTCTATTGAACTTGAATAAAAAGTTAATTACCCAAAACAATCAAAACAAGTAGCTTTGTTTTGGATAAACATGTCTAACTTTTATCGTTTTAAGGCTAACTTCAACCTTTTTAATTGAGATTTTAACATTTAGTTTTGTTACAAAAGGTGTACCGCTAAATCGTGTAATCACGTTTTATTGACTAATATGAAAAATGGCAATGGTCCTGAGGGGCCACAGGATTGTAATGATTTGATGGGTGAAATTGGTTTTCAATGGTTTAAATTAGAAGATATTTATTCCCTAAAAAACCTCCCTTGTGAAAATCCATTTGTGTCACATCGAATACAATTCTTCACGCTACTATTGCTTACCGAAGGTAAAATTAGGCATGATGTTGATTTTATACCATACACTTTAGATAGGGGGTATTGCCTATTTATATCTCCAGAACAAATTCATAAGTTCTATAAATCGACTAAAGGCGGGGGGTATGTTCTGAGTTTTACAGAAGATTTCATACACCGTAATTTTTCAAGGTCTTCTTTTTCCAAAATTAATTTTTTGTCAAACCACTTTTTAAATCCATCAATTTTTAAAGACTTTGGTGATATTGAAATATTCATGAGTGCGCTTGAGAGAGAACTCTCATTAGACCTTGGAATAATAAAGGAAAATTTAATAGCCTCAATGTTAACCGTATTCTTATTGAAAGCGCAGCTCTATGCAGAAGGTTCAATGAAATCCTATCAAGGGGATTTTGAAACATTTTCAAAGTTTCAAAAACTAGTTTCCAATTATCATAAGGAATCAAGGTCTGTAAAGCACTATGCAAATCTATTAAACATATCCTATAAACAATTGAACAATCTTAGCAAGGGGTTTACCCAAAGGACAGCCAAAGAATATATTAACGATTACATCATACTTGAAATCAAGCGTAATTTGGCTACTACAGATTTCTCAATAAAGGAGATGGCATATGAATATGGTTTTAAAGAGGGTACAAATCTTACGAAATTCTTTAAAAGAGCGACAGGAGATACACCGATGAAGTTTAAAGAAATTCGACTTAGGAATAGGTAACAAGAAGAAAATCATCTATGGAGTTGGAGCCAATTGAAATCTTTAAATTGGAATTGGATAAATATGTTGAAAAACCTGTAGATGAAGAATGGAAGGAATTTAGGAAACATTTGAAAAGCGTTAGCTTCAAAAAAGATGGGGTTATTTTTCCCCATTCAAAAATCTGTGTCAATATGCTTTTTATTACAAATGGTATAGTAGTCACCGAATACTTCAATAGTAAAGAGCAAACAATAACCCGATTCTTTAAGTCTAAAAATCTATGTAGTAATATTTCAAGTTTTTTAACCCGAAGCACTGTAAACGACATAGTTTCCGCCATTACTTATACTGAAGGAGTATTTATACCTAAAACCTTATTTAATGAAAGTTACTTGTACTCCAATGGTGTAGGACTTTATTTCAGGAAAAGACTGATGGAAAATCTGTTGGAAGATAAAATGTTCATTTCTATAAAAGCCATGGGTATTGATTCGAAACTGGATTTTCTTTATTCCCAGTATCCAGAAATCATTAATGAAGTATCCTGGAAAAAAATCGCTAATTTCTTAGGAGTTACGCCTCAATGGCTGAGTAAAAAGCTAAATCATAGAAATTCGAGGTAAATTGAAAATAAGGTATAATAAAATTGATTTTTGTCTAATTCCAACTCATTTTAGCTCTACTACGTTTTTCATCAATCCAATTTTCCATCCTTTTCGGTCCTAAGCAGGTCAAATAACAAATATTTGAAATTCAGTTATTTACAAGGAATTTGTTAAAAAAATCAAAAAAAATTACTTCTTAAATTAGTTTGCTTTGTGGAAGAAATTTTGAAAATAGCTTTAACACTATAAATAACGTTAAACCTATATCAAAATGAAAAAAACAAACAGATTACATCATTCAATGGAAAAAGTGGTTATATTTTTTTCATTATGCGCATTATTGAGTTCTTCCATTATCGCGCAGGAACAAGATCAAGGGGACCTTCTGGCAACGATGCCTGATGAGCTTTCGAATGTAGGCACAGGGGTACCCATAAGCTATGAGCCTTATGAACTGGCAAAATTCACCAAGGATATGAACCGCTACTCAGCGGCACAACCTCCGAAAGGATCTTTTAATAAGCACGGAGAGCTGGAATTTCTTGGGGAAAACGTCTTTGGTATCCACTGGTTTGTAGAGGTAGAAGGTTCCGTATGGCATTTTGTAACAGCTGGTTATCCCCAGAAGTCACCTATTTTGATGGTTCATGGGTTCCCGGAATCCTGGTGGGGCTTCCATGATCAAATGGTTGAACTAGCAAAGGATTACTATGTCATTTCGGTAGATCAGCTGGGATACGGTCAATCAGATAAAAGTCTGAAGCAAGATTTGACCCACCAAGGGGTTGCCAAAAGTCTCGTAAAACTTATGGACAAAATAGGTGTGGACAAATTCGATTTGGTTTCCCATGATCGCGGTAGTTGCATAGCGGACAATATGATGGAAGTTCCAGGGGCCAATAAAAGAGTTACCAATTGGATTAGGATGCAACAATCGTTCAATGAACCTCATGGCCTGCCAAGGCCATCTCATGAAAATTTAGCAGATCCAAAGAATTATAAGGATGGGACCATGATTACCGCCACCTATAATTCAGCATGGGTATCCATGCAATTTTCTCCTGATCATATGGATAGGCTTTATAAAGAATTTGGTACTGAAGGTATTGCTGAGGCAGTAGCCCAGACCTATGATACCAGTTTTGATATCGAGCTTGACTATCGAAAGAAAAATTTGATTCAATATATGACTATGCCCATACTTTTCCTACAAGCCACAGAGGACCCTGCCCAGAGGGAGGAAGAATATGCGAGATCCCCCGACTTTGTCAAGGATGGTTACGTAAAGTTTGTAGAAGCAAATCACTTTTCAGCTACCGAAGCTGCAGAAGAAGTGAGTATCGCAATACGCGATTTCATTGAGGGAAAACGCCCACCAAAACTTATCGTAGACTAAAAAATCTATTCAAAATGACATCTATAAAAACAAGTTGTCGCCGCCAACTGGCGATAACACCTTGGGTGCTGGCCGTAATTGTAATAATCAGCACCCCCATACGTGGTCAGGAAAAGGACCAAAAGGACGATTTAGCAAATGCCATTGGCTCTGGTGAGTTTGTGTTTAACGGTAAATTAAGGTTCTGGCACGCGAATGATGACGCGGCCAGCGCCTCTCAAGCATACACTTTTGGTACAAACTTCGGCTATCTTACCAAGTCCTACAAGGGTTTTCAGATATACATTGAAGGGGAAAGTGTGGTAGCGCTCACACCCGATGACTATTTGGACGGTTTGAACGGTCTAACGGACCTAACGAATGTTACCGATCCGGAAACATTGGAATTGAACCAAATGTATATCGCATATAAAGACACGTTCAATGACAAGACGGAACTGGAGGTCAAAGTGGGAAGGCAAGCAGCCATTGTTGAGGACGAACGTTTTATAGGTAGGGTTTCTGCAAGACAGGACGATCAAACCTTCGACGCGCTGTACGGTAGGATTCAGAATGACCAAAAGGGCTTGGCATTTGAATATGCCTACATGTACCAAATCAATCGTTTGCTCGCAGAGGAAGTGGATTGGCGAAGTGATTCACACGTCTTCATGTTGCGTTATTATAAGAACAAAAAAGTAAGGTTCGGATTGTTTACACATCTACTTGACTTTCAGGACGATGCACCTTCCGTATCCAACCAAACCTACGGAATCACTATTGACAGAGGGGCGTTACCAAAAGACAAATTGGCCTTGAACTACAAAACTGCATTTGCTTACCAAAGTGATTATGGCGACAACCCAACCGATTACACGGCCTTTTTGCTAAATGCGGAAATAGGGGTCTCCTTTCCAAGCATTGGTATTTTCAATATTGGTTATGAACTGGCCTCTTCAGATAACGGGGAGGCGTCGTACCAGTTTCCGCTCTCTACAGGGCAGCGCCTGCATCGAATATCCGATGTGTTCATTGACCCTCCAGCGGATGGACTTCACAACCCCTACTTCTCCGCGGAGTGTGATGATTTATTCTGGGGCATTGGTGGTTGGTTGGGGTACCACGCCTATTTTTCGGAGGAAGAAGGTGATTTTCTTGGGCAAGAAATAGATGTGGTCCTTTATAGGCAAATCATTCCAGGTTTACTTAGAGCGGAGATAACATACGGATCTTTTTTCGGAGAAGCGCCCCGTTTTACGGACCTACACATTTTTGCCTTTGATCTGGTACTTGAGCTTTGATTATCATTAAAGAACCAAAGAAATGAATACATTTTGGAACACTTGGCATTCAAGGGTCTTGGCCCTATTGAGAATCATAGTAGGGTTTCTCATATTTTGGCACGGTACACAAAAGCTGCTAGGATATCCACCTGCTGAAAATCTACACGGGGAACTTTCAAACCTTCTTCTAATGGCTGGAATTTTGGAGTTTTTTGGTGGGATACTTTTGTTTGTTGGACTTTTTACGCGTTGGACCGCATTTGTACTCAGCGGTATGATGGCGGTGGCCTACTGTATGGTTTTCATTACCAAATCCTTTTTGCCCATTGTCAACGGTGGGGAACTGGCAGCATTGTACTGCTTTGTGTATTTCTATATTTTTTTTGCAGGAGGTGGGGCATGGAGTATTGACAACTACATCGCTGCAAAAAAGGGGATCTAGGAACTGCCGGCGAAGGTAAAGAGTTAGCGAACTGCGAGCTAGTATGAAATTACCTTGGAAAAGCGCTGGAGAGCTTACTGGAGCTATTTTGAAGATGTTATTGAGACCGTAGCATGGAACAAAAAGAACTGCTTAAAATCATCATGGTGATATTACTTGTTTAATCAATTTCAATTCTAAAACTCTATGATATGAAAATACCTATAAACACGAAAGCGTATTTAAGACAGGTATCCATATCTGCCTTCTTTTGGGGATTAAGTTTGGGCTTCTTTGCAGTTTTTAGATATCTAGGAATTAATCGAGCACCCGATATTGAGCTAAGTTGCAATATCAGGGCCTTGATATTGACCAATATGGCTACCCTTACTATTTTAGGTGCTGTGCTGGGTATGGTATATGCATCAATAGAGTATTTCTTTGAAAAAAGTGTATCCAAATCCCTTGGTTGGCGATTGCAGTTGTTTATAAAGATAATGCTGGATTTACTTATTACGTTGGGGCTGTTGAGACTATCTTTAATCATTACACAATCAAATGGAACCAAAGAAGGCTGGTTGTCTTGGTTAAGCAATGAACGGATTGAATCCATTATGCTATATATATTTTTTTGCTCCTTTTTTGTCTTTTTTTTAATGAAAATAGCCGCCGAACGATTTGGTAAGGCTGTCTTCTTTAAAATGCTATTAGGGAAGTACAGAACACCAAAGGAAGAAGACCGCATCTTCATGTTCTTGGATTTGAAGGATTCTACCACGATAGCCGAACAATTAGGACATTTCCGATATAGTCAGTTCATCCAAGATTGTTTTCACGATTTAAATAAGTTGGTGCTAAAATACGAGGCCGAAATATACCAATATGTAGGTGACGAAGTGGTGCTGACCTGGCCATATCTTAAGGGGATAACCAACAATAATTGTATTGGCCTGTTTTTTAATTTCCAACAACAGCTATTATCAAGGAATCGTTACTATCTAGATAATTATGGCATTTGCCCTAAGTTCAAAGCAGGGATACATGGCGGTTCGCTTATGATAGCAGAGGTTGGGTTTGTAAAGAAACAATTAGCCTATCATGGGGATGTTATCAATACATCCGCTCGAATTCAAAAACAGTGCAACAACTACAATGTTCCCTTATTGCTATCTGAAAAGTTGATAAACGATCTAAATATTCAAGATTTGTTGACATCAAAATACCTAGGTAATGTATTGTTGAAAGGAAAAAGTAAGGAAGTAAAAATATACTCGCTTCTAGTATAGTTTTTCAAAATAGAAACGTGTTGATTCTGCCTATGACTGGGCCGTCTTCCGGGAGTTTTGTTTGTCCTGCCATGAACGTGTCCAATAAATTTAAACAGTGAACTTATAGCGTATTTAAACAAAAAGACATGAAATTCACAAAACCATTACTAGCAAGTATTTTATTACTTTTTTTTATGCTTTGGGCACCTTTGGGTCAAACTGAATTTCTAGTTCAACATTGGATGAAAATTGGCACATTTGCCATCCCATTTTTATTGATAGGATCATTTTCCTTTTTGGATATTGATAAGTCGAGCGAATTGGCGAAAGATTTTAGATTCATGGCCCTACTTCTATTGTTTACCTACGTTATCCATCAATTTGAAGAGCATTGGGTAGATCTTTTTGGGAATCACTATGCATTTTACAGCTTTAACAACAGATTTATTTTGGAAATTTTGGGGCAACCACAAAGCGATATTATCCCCTTAACCAAGAAATCGATATATGCCATAAATACAAGTCTGGTCTGGTTGGTTGGGCTTTTAGCGGTTTTGCGTAGTCCAAAACACTTGTTTCCTTTCTTTGCAATGGCTGGTATTATGTTAATTAACGGCCTGGTCCACTTGGCGTCCGGAATTGCAAAATTTCAATATAACCCCGGATTACTTACGTCTATCGTACTTTTTATTCCCTTATACTTTTGGACAATGAAACAGGCACGTCATCGTGTGTCGAGATATAAAATATACCTTGTTACAGGTATCATCTGGGCCTTCCTTGCCCATGTGATTATGGTTGCTGGTCTTCTGCTTGCCAATTGGTATGGTGTATTTTCAGAACCCCTTTATTGGGTCGTATTGGTGGTTTGGTCAATTGTTCCGCTTACTATACTCAAAGATGACCACTTAACTAGGACCTTGTCAGACCAAAAAAATTAGTTCTTCGTTGATAGTTCAACATATTGACGGCCCTTTAAGAATTGTATACCTCGTCAATATCTCCATTTTCTGAAAGCAGTATAGCAATACTCCTAGTGCTTTTAAATTGAGAAAATATGATAAGCATAACCACTGTAATAGGTGTGCTTAAAAGCATTCCAGTGATGCCCCATATTTGACCCCAAACTACTAAAGCCAGAATAGTTACCAATGGACTCAGGTTCAAGGATTTTCCCATTAGCTTAGGTTCCAATACATTACCAATAAACCATTCGGCAAGACCGAGGCCAATTAAAATGATAATAAAGGGCTTTACTTCCCCATACTGAACAAGACTAAAAAAAGCGGGGAAAAGGGTGGCGATTAAGGACCCAATTGTAGGAATGTAATTCAAGGCGAACATTAAAAAGGCCCAAAAAAAAGCAGCATCAACACCCATTATCAATAAAAAAACATATCCTAGCAAACCTGTTAGAAGACTCAGGTATGTTTTTAAACGAATGTAGTCACTGGTTGTATCATTAATGTGGGATAGAATTGTGGACACCTTCTCATATTTTTTTTCACTATCAAAGAGTTTCTTTATTTTTTCAGATAAACTGATTTCTTCAGAAAACAGGAATACCGCGTACAATATGATTATGACCATATCCCCCAAGGCTCCAGAAAGGGTGTCGGCTATGCTTCCAAGAATAGTGGCATAATCAAATCCGTTCAAAGACTTAGATATCTCCTGGGCCAAGTCAATTTGAAAGGTAGTATTAATTTGATTCAAGACCTTATCAAGATTGGCTTTATACATTTCACTGTTTGCCAATAGGGATGAAATGTTATCGGCAACTAATCTTGAAATAAGACTTACTCCCATAAAAATGATACCAAAAACAAGAGTACTGATAACCCAATGAGGCTCCCGTTTTTGAAGCAATGGAATTTTATATAGTACCTTTTTAAAATATCTCCCCAAAAACCAAAGGACAATGCCATATACAAAAGGGATAAGGATATTTTGTGCTATGATAAGAAGGGTCAGCACACCTCCGATTCCAATCACTGAATATGCTAATTTTTTCATTTTTAGAAAGTATTTATCGTATTCTCTTTCAATTTCTTTTTCAGTCTCAAATCATACGGTTGTAAAAGCGAATAGCCGCTAAGAAGTTCCTCGCATACCGATTATCCGGTTAGTACGGGCTACCAATCCTATCATTACATTTTTCAGGGCTCGCATGTAGCTTCCTATTTAAAATTTGCTTTAATACCAATTGATGTGAATTGTTGATTGCTATCTAAACTCGCTAAGCTTACATTTTCATGATTGAAACGATAATCCGTGGTAAAAGAAAAAACCTCTGTAAGTTTCAACTCCAAACTTATATACAGTTTAAAAATATAGTCGGCACTTTCCCTAGTGGATTGTAAAAACCAACCATTGGATTTTAATACGAGTTTATCCTTTAGTAGTTGGGTACTTCCCTCATAATGTAAAAGAAATCGAAGCATATTTCTTTGGTTTCCAATACGATCGCTATTGACAAAAATTGATTCACTATACCTATTTCTATAATATACCGTTGCTACTGAAAATAATAATCCATTGTTGTTTTTTAACGTGGGCTTATAGGTTAATCCCCCACCATAACCTAAACGGAATTCCAGTTCATATCCTAAATTGGTCTGTAAATCGGTCACAAAAAAAGGATACCATCTCTTCTGGCCATTGAAATATAGTTTAAGCAAGGATAGCGCATCCCAATTTCGATTCAATACCTCGTTGTCAGCATCACTAAATAAAAATCGGAATTGGTTCTCAAAACTCCAAGAACGCTTTTCCAAAGTCGGGTCGAACTGAAATTGAAATGTTCGTTGAAACTCTCTTCCACTGGTTAAACTTCCCGATAAATTAAAACTTCCTTTGAATTGTAGAGTGTCCTTTAAAACGGTTTGAGCACAAATAGGTAGGGAAATAAGTAGTACAACAAGTAGTAATTTATGCATTTACATTTTTTAATTTATGCCGGATTCCCCAACGCTATTTTTCATTTTAATTGATTCCCTTTTTGGTTCACACGTGGTATTACCTCTTCTCCAATTAGTTTAATAGCTTGCTTCATTTGTTTATGGGATAAGCCAACATCCATTTGAAAATTAAACCGTGATATACCGCCTAAGGCTATGCTGTGTCGAAGTATTTTTGCCGCAACTTCTTCAGGATTACCAATAACAATGGCCCCGTTTTCATCGGCTTGAGCCTCAAATTGTTCCCTTGTTGGTGCTACCCAGCCTCGTTCTTTGTTCATGGAGGCAATGACTTGGGCATAATGTGGATAAAATATGTCAATAGCCTCTTCGCGGGTATTGGCCACATAACCAAAGGAGTGTAGACCTACCGGAAGTTCTTCTGGAAGGAAACCTGTTTCCTTTCCTGTATTTCGATATAAGTCTACCAGAGGCCTAAATCTTTGTGTTTCACCGCCAATTACAGCCATCATCAAGGGCAAACCTAATGTACCGGCCCTTGCAAAGGAAGCAGGTGTCCCACCTACACCTAACCAGATGGGCAGTTTCTCTTGAACGGCTCGAGGATAAATGGCTTGTTGCCTAAGTGGGGGTCTAAAAATTCCGGACCAATCCACGATTTCATGGTCCCTGATTTTCAAAAGCAGTTCTAATTTTTCGGAGAAAATTGCATCATAATCGTTCAGGTTATAACCGAAAAGGGGGAAAGAATCGACAAAGGAACCACGACCCACAACAATTTCTGCTCTTCCATCGGAGATGAGATCAATGGTTGTAAAATTCTGAAATACACGAACAGGGTCTGATGTACTCAATACCGTTACTGCGCTGGTTAATTTGATAGCTTTGGTACGCGCAGCGGCGGCAGCAAGAATTGTAGCTGGGGCAGCATCCAAAAATTCCTTTCTATAATGTTCTCCTATTCCAAAAACGTGTATACCAACTTGGTCAGCCAATTGGATTCGTTCCAATAATTCACGAATTGCCTTGCTGTTATCTTCAAATCCCCGAGGTGAAGCAGCAAAACTGTCGATACCTATTTCCATATTCTTCGAAAATTACCTAGGCGTTTTTGAAATTTGTTGTTGGTGTTTTTAGGCAAACAATTCATTATGCTCCTTATCATTCAACGTGATCTTTATTTCTTTGACAGTATCATTACTTATGTAAATTCCATTTCCATGATGTTTCTTGGTAAAAGCAGCATAGTACAATTTCTGGGCGCCATCTTTTGGGGACTTAAAGAATAAATTTCGAATCGGTTTTAACCAGAAAGGCATTCCATCACCTGCTGTCATTTTTGTTTTTATGGCTCCAGGATCAACACTTATTACCCGAAGGTCTTCATTTTTACTATTTAAATAATTCATTAACAGTACCATTACAAGTTTGGAATCTAGATAAGAACCTGTTAGTTTGGTAAATTTTTTTGGTTTTTTCAGATGCGGGATATCGATTGATTTTTTTTTCTGCAAATCACCCGTTGCCGTGTTTACCACTAAAGCGTTCTGAGCGTTATTCAATAATGGAAGTAGTTCTTTTGTTAAAAGGTAAGGGCTTAGTGCATTGATCTCAAGTTGTAATTCGTTGCCATAATCTGAAAAATATAACTTATCTAAAAGTACACCGGCATTGTTAAAAATAACATCGATTTTTGCCCACTTAATTTTAATGTTTTCCGCTACTTGTTTTATATCTTCCCTTTTACTCAAATCTGCAAAAAAGAAATCTAGTTGTGGTACATCGCCCAATTCTTCAATGGCGTCATTTTTTCTTTTTTCATTTCTGACAATTAGACCGATTTTATGACCTTCCCTTTTAAGAATTTTAGTTAGTTCCAGGCCCATTCCTGAATGTCCGCCTGTTAAGATGATATTCTTCACTTTCATATGTATTCTTCCCTTAAATGGGTTTGAAATTTTTCTAATTGGATAAGGAACTTATCCTTATACGATTGTTCAATAATTTGCCCATCTTTAAAAAAGTGATTGAAAGATGGGAGATAAAAATCTGCAACTATTTTAGCTCCAAAATGCGGAAATATTTCCTTTGATACTTGGAGTACGTTGTTTTGTGGTCTTCGACTTGGACTGGCAGACAGTAAGAACATGGGTTTTCCTCCCCAGATGTTCATCGGTTTTTCCATAGGAATCCGCGATAGCCAATCCCAAAGATTTTTAAAGGCTGAGGTATGCAAACCATTGTATTCCGCAACTGAAACTATAATGGCATCGTTTGCATTGATCAACGAATAAAACTTCATGGCTTCTTTGGCTATACCACTTTGTTTTTCCAAATCTACAGAGTATAAAGGGCTGGCGTAATCATTTAAGTCTGCTATGGTTACGGTCTCCTCCTTAAGTTGGTGAGCTGTGAAAGTTGCGAAAGTCTTATTAATTGATGTGCTGCTATTGCTTGCGCCAAAGGCTAGTATTTTTTTCATTTTGTATTGAGGTTTAGTTAACTTTTGAAGGACCAAAAAATGAGAGTGTTGCCTCCATGACTTCTATCGGTTTTTCTTCTACGATAAAATGTCCGGCATCCAATTCTAAAAAGGAAACGTCATTGATTTCGTTTTTCCAGATAGTTGGGTAGTCAAAGTTTCCAGTGTTTGATTTTTTACCCCAAATTACCAAGGTGGGAACATCAATTTTTATATGGGCATCCGCTTTATCATGCTCCATGTCAATACCTTTACTAGCCCTATAATCTTCGCACATGGCATGAAAGGCATCTGCTGTTCCATTAGTGGCCGCATAATCTTCACCCGCCTCCACATCATCGCCAGCAGCTGTTTTAGCAAATGCTGCAGCTTGTGGTCCCATTAGGTTTTCTGGCAAAGGATAGGGTTGCGTCCAAAATATCCAAGCCCAGAATCTATTCGCCACTTTACCATCTATATGCTCCCAGACATAAGTTGCAGGCACAACGTCCATGATTACCATCTTCTTCACAGCTTTTGGGTAATCTTTGGCTAATCTTCTGGCCGCATGGGAACCTCTATCATGCGAAGCTATAAGAAAGGAATCATACCCCAATTCCTTCATCAGTTCTATTTGGTCTTTCGCCATCCGCCTCTTGGAATAGTTGCCTTCTCGTGGTTTGTCGCTTCGTCCATAACCCCTTAGATCCGGTGCAATTACAGTAAATTTTTTCGCCAGCTTTGGTGCTAAATCACGCCACATTACATGAGATTCAGGTGCGCCATGCAACAATAACAAAGGCTCTCCTGAACCACCCACCACCGCATGAATGTTCAAGCTATCTATGACAACATCTATATCTCTAAATCCGGGAAAAAATTTTTCCGTTGTTGATGCAGGGTGTTGCGATTCTGTTTGTGAAGATGCAATAGTGGTCATTGCATCTTTTTCAGCGTTTTGGTTTTGTTTGCACCCCATGACAAGTAAGAGGGTTAGTACAATTGGCAATGGCTGAAAAACATCTTTTGATTTCATTATTTATGGTTTTATGGTGAAATGGATTTTTTTGACAATGCCTTCTTTTCTATACTTTAAGCTTCCTGTTTTATGGTCAAATAACCCATTTAAGTTATTTCCAGATGGATCTTCTAAACGAGTATTGACATGTAAAATATAGTCTCCGGATTCCCAAGATTTTGTAGGTTGAAAACTCCATTCGGTTTCTTGGTTTTTAATAGAGACGATGCCTTCGATAGGAAGATTTTCATTGTCCGTAATAATGAGTCGTTCCCTCAGGGAATTGTAATCCAATATTTGTGGAAATTCTAACACAAAACCTGTTTTACTTTTGGTCTTCGGGATGATCAACTTCCAATTTTTAAGCTCAGGAATAATTATATCAGCTTCTTCTATCATTATTCTCTTTTGAAAAGAATTTGTCATTTTCTGATGATTTACATCTTCTAAACCTTCAATAATCAGGGTATAATTTTGGTTTGGCTTTATCGCGCGTCCTAAAGTTTCGTTTGCTTTTAGACCTGTTTTCACTCGTGCTGGGTCTAAAATTAATGTGAGTTGTGTCTGTTCTTTATTCCAGAGTTCATACACGTTGTTAAAGAATACGTCTGGTACTTCCTTTCCTTGCTCATCAACAAGTTTCATCTTTTCAATATTACCCACTGTTTTCATTGGTTGAGAAAAGTGAACATATATCCGAAGCAAGTTCTCCGGTAGCACATTTGAAGTTGGGTATATGGCTTGCACATAGGGTTTTTCCATTTGTTTGGCGCAAGCGGTAAGCAGTAACAGCAAAAAGACATAGAATTTCATCGTCTAAACTGGTATTAAAAGCGAACGGTTTATCTTCCCATTTTCTCAGAGGTCAAATCCGGATAGCCCTCCATTTGTTTTACCATATCGTGGTATTGCTTGGTCCCGGCTTGTGCTTCTGGATATTTATAATCTGGAAAATCATATTCCGAAATAAAATCACTTAACCTTAAAAAGGTACCTGTCAGTTCTGAAACCAAATCAATATCTCCCGTTTCAATATTCCGACGCACTATTCCCAACATCTGAGAGTTTTGTATATCTACCTGCATAACATTTGCTGTAGGAATTTCTTGGATGCCCTCTAAACCCGATGCAAACATGGTGCGCTGCCCTGCCATTCCATTACCCTTAAAACCAGCAATTACCGATTCTATTGGAATCATGGTACCACCCCTGTTTTTGTTGGTCACTATGAGACTTTTACTAGTTGAACCATCAAAACCCTGTGTGGTTACAACCAACATATCTATTGGGGTATTTCCATAACCAAGCTCTGCAATGGTTTTCCCTTTGACATCCGCTTCGTTTTCAATTTTATCGACAGGAATTGATACTAAAGGTGTGCAGGTATAACTTGCCAGCAAAGTGGATTCTCCATCCATTTCTTCAAACAACATGGTACGTATGGGCGCGCGTGTTTCATTCTGTGTGTGAACGGCGTGATAAATTTCGATACTATTCACGATTTCTTGAGAATCCGTGAACGGATATGCTATTTTGCGCAGTGTAGAGGCAAATTCACTATTGGTCAATCCCGCGATATAGACATAGCCATCATTATAATCGATGTCCGTGATGGTCAAGGAACTTGCTGATGTTTCTTTCCAAAATACTAAATCTGAAGAAGCCGGATTGTTAATTGAAATATGCTGCAGATTATCTTCTGCCATTTCCAGTAGTTTGATGTCAGTGGTTACAGGATTTACAATAGCAATTAGGGATTTAGCCTCTGGGGCATGGCCTAATTTTAATGAGATATATGCCTCTTGACTTTTTGGGTGAATTTTCATGTCACCAATGACAATATCCCTAGGTGCCATATTCAATGTTTTGGCCATTACAATATCGAACCCCTCCATATTGAAAGGCACAGGTTCTTTTAGCTCATTGGCTTGGGTTGGAACCGCGTATAATTTACCTGCCTTACTATCTCCAATAAACAGAACATTGTCGGGTCCAAAAGCCAAGACATTAGCTCCAGGTAATAAACTAACATCGTTTAGGGTTAGGGAAGACTTATCTTCATTATCTGTAGTGGCGACTTGATTTTTAGCGGTGTCTTTACAGCTTATGGATAAAAGTAAGAACGTAAAGAGAAGCGTTATTTTTGTTTTCATTT
Organism: Bacteroidota bacterium; assembly: GCA_039025415.1. Lineage (GTDB taxonomy): Bacteria > Bacteroidota > Bacteroidia > Flavobacteriales > Flavobacteriaceae > Psychroserpens. The sequence continues at coordinate 15,257 of JBCCOJ010000043.1, forward strand.
GACACATGGCTTTAAGATTAATAGTGGTTTAAACTACTTAATAATCCATGCTTGCGCGTTAACTTAAGTTAAGAAATGAGGATGAAGGTCTAAAAATATTTGACTGAATGAGGTAATCAATAGGGTTGGAAAAAGCAGCCAAAGCTGTTGAGATAGAATGTTGCCAAATTCGTATGCGGTGGCTTTAAGAATTACCAAATAGAACTGCAACGATATTTGTTAGGGTTTCTTAAAAAAAACGTTTTTAGAAACTCGAGTGAGACACACAAATGATTGCCTTCTTGAGATACTTCTGGTATTTAACCATTGACTCAACTAATCTATATGCATTTTATATGAATTCAAGCCGTTCGCTAAAATATCTTTGATTTTTCCAATCAGTACTTCTTAAAATCTAGAAATTCTCAACGAAATACATTAAAGGCCATTACCTTAAAAGTAATGGTATTTCGAAGTCCCCACTCGTGGGGAAGAGGAATAGCAAGAGGGTAGCGTGCCAAGGCAACGCTACGATAATACATTTTCCTTCGGAATCCTTATAAATAAAGGGATTATAAAGAAAATGAAAAATAAAAACATCGGTAAAGTTTGGCGCAAACTCGCTTCAAACCCCCGTAAACAGGGAAAAAATTTGACGTAAAATGATTGTAAAAGGAAAATATAAGTACAGTTACAGTACTATCAATTTAAAGAGCCACATAGCGAAACGATTTCGCCATTTCTCAAAAAAAATTGCCCCTTCACATTCCGAAACGCTACAGAAGATTATGGATTTTTTTGAATGGCACGGATTGACGTCTTTCGACGAATTCTCACAAAACCTTTTGGAGGAAATCCTTAACAACAGGAAACGGACAGAGAAATCCATCAAGCGTACCGAAGCAGCTATTGCGATCATACGTGATATCGAGATTACCCAGACTAGACCTAACAATGCCATGCTCCTTTCCCTTTTTGGTGAGAGTATAAGGCAAGAGAAACCCATTAGGAGGGAAAAGAAGCTAATCAAAAAAGACCCTGAAAAGAATAAGAAAATAGAAATCACCGTCCCCAAAATTCGTTATGAACGTTTAGCTGATAAAATGAACCTCACCGTTCGGGATTTCAAACATGTCTTGGACAGTACAAAAGTGGTTAAGAAAGGTTTTGGAAAAGCCTACCTGAAATTGGAAATCACCGAAAATGAATTAGAAAAATATAAGCAGAAGCTAAGGAATACGATGAACAGGTAATGACTAGGTTTGTGACTTCTATTTAAGTTAAACCAAGTAGTGCGCCCTATCCGATTTTTGCTTTACGCTTTTCTTTCCGAACACTACAAAAATCGAAAAGGATCCGCGCGCAAAGTTCTAAGGTAAGGATTTGGGACTTGCAGCGCGAAAGCAAGTTTCGCTCGCTTATGTTGTACCTAAATCAAGAACCCAATTTGTATTTGGCTTTGACAACTTCCATATCTTCCATCAATTTTTTATCAATGACCTTAGCATAGATTTGTGTGGTTTTCAAAGATTGGTGCCCAAGCATTTTACTTACGGATTCGATTGGTACCCCATTGGCTAAAGTTACAGTTGTGGCAAAGGTATGCCTGGCCAAATGGAAGGTCAGGTTTTTTTGAATTTTGCAAATAGTGGCTATCTCCTTCAAAAATGCATTAGTTTTTTGATTGCTAATTACGGGAAGTAAAAAACCATGTTGCCTTGTCAAAGGATGGTCTTTGTATTTACCCAAAATTGCTTCTGCTGTGGGTAGTAGGGGAACAACGCTTCTTAAATCTGTTTTTGAGCGTTTTATTTTAATCCATCGTTTTCCGTCCAATCCAAGAATAATATGGTTTGCGGATAGCTTTTTGACATCAACATAAGCCAACCCTGTGAAACAAGAAAAAACAAAGATGTCCCGAATTTGTTTCAGTCTGGGGATATCAAACTCCTGTTCTAAAAGTGAGCGGAGTTCAAGTTCCGTTAAAATATCCCGTTCTACCTTTTTCCATTTCGCCTTCCAATGATAAAAAGGGTCTTGGTTCACCCAATTATTGGCAACGGCAATACGCATTATTTTTTTAAAGTTTACCACATATTTGGTAATGGTATTTTGATTGCCAATATTTTGGGTTTTTAGAAAATGGTGAAACCGATTGATAAACTTTAAATCTACTTCCTTAAGGAATATATCTTTCATCTTATACTCCATCTGGACAAAGTCGGCCAAATGGTTTCTTGTTCGAATATGTCTTCTAAAGGCTCCATACGAATACTCCAAACCAATTAACTGTTCTATTTGAACATTGTGTTCATCATAGACTTGAAGAAGCGTTTTATTGGTACTTTCTGTATTGAGCATTTTGTGCTTGATAGTTTCAGCAGTAAAGGGCTTCTTTTTGAGTACCAACTTCGAATGAATCTTGTAAGCCTTAGACTCGAATTCGTCCAAATAATGATTAAGAGCCTTGCTGTTTGGGCTTGAACCCTTGACCCTACCTTTCATCGAGCACCATTTTTCCGGCCTTATTTTGCGTTGAATACTGAACTCTGCTCTTTTGTAATTGACTGTAATTCTGAGGAATAGGTCTGCTTCGCCTTGTTGGTTTAATCTACTCTTGCGGATGTAGCTTAAAACTGAGAAAGAATTTGTTTCCATAACTGTGATTTTACTGATTTTTAAAATGTTAAATTTTAATTGTAAGCACTTGACAATCAGTAATTTTAACAGCTTCGTGGTGCGCACTTTACGAATTCAAAAAAGTGCGCACCGAATTGCGCACCGCGAAAAGTGGCATTATTTGATATCAAATGAAATCAGGAAAAATAAAAAAGTCTGTAAATCAACGATTTACAGACTTATTGAATGATTATGGACTCTTAAAAGTGACCTGACTGGGGCTCGAACCCAGGACCCTCTCCTTAAAAGGGAGATGCTCTACCAACTGAGCTATCAGGTCATATTGCTTTTCCAAAGGGCTTAAGCGGGTGCAAATATAAGCTCAATAATTTATTTGACAAGCTGAA
>JBCCOJ010000044.1:0-18038 GCA_039025415.1 Bacteroidota bacterium
AAGCAACGGATTTGTTGCGTTTAATAACACAAAATTTAGTTAAGATTAATCACACAGATTTTCTACTAGTTTCACTTCTTTGAGTTTTTTCCAAACATTATGATTAGTGTTTTCCAAAGAAAGCCGAAACACTATGGTTGAACGATTTTGACTGTGGCAATAGTGTGCCTCTACCTCACAATTTATGCTAATGGTTTTTTTAGTGTGGAATCTATCATAAGTTTTGATTCTGCCAATGAATTTATTCTCAAAAATTGAATCATTTACAGCTAAAAATATGACTGTAGCCTCGGGAATTAGATTAGATTGATTGTTTGGGGGCAACATCAATCCGTCAAAATATAGCTTTAGATTGTTTTCTAAACTTTCAACGGTTTGGGTTTTTATACCTTTTATATGCCAAGCAAAAGTATAGGTCCAAAAGTAAGGACTGTTTTCATTGGCCCAGTCTTTGGAAAATCGGATATCTTCAAAACCAGCGTAATTAATTTCTGGTGCAAAACTAAGGGGCATTTTTAATTTCTCTTTAGTCCAATTTTCATTTGCAATCAAGATATCTTTAGTCTCAATTTGACCTGTTGATTTTAAGGAAATCGACATCAAAAGAACCAACAAATAGATTGTCACATTTTTCATAAACTCAAAAGAACTTCAAATCCAACGGCATCAGAGATAAGACCATCCTTAAATTTTCCTTCGATTTCCTTTGAGCTGTAGGTTATGCCCCAAAGGGTTCGGTCAATTTTAAATTTAGTAGTCATTTGTTGTTTTTCAAAGTCTAAATTACCCAAAAAATTGATTGGTCTCGTGATGTCTTTAATGGTTAAATCAGCGAAGACTTTAATTGATTTTGGATTTTCGTATCTAACTCTTTTTATGACTAGCTTAGCTTCTGGGTACTTATCAACTTGAAAGAAATCTTCATTTTTCAAATGTTTGTCCAAGTCGGCTCTAGCTTCTGGTTCTTCCATATCGGTGCTGCTGATGGTATTCATATCTATTGTGAATTCACCTCCAGTAATCAATTCACCGGTTTTGATAAAGTGACCATCCTTAAAATCAATAACACCCTCATGGCCGCCGAAATAAAAGGCGTATTCGCCAATCCATTTGATTTCACTCTTAGAGGTATCAATCGGTAATTTTTCGGTTTGGGCATTAAGATTACTGAGCCAGAAACATAGGATAAGACTTAAAGTCGCTTTAATAACTGCTTGTTTTTTCATGATGATATGTTTTTAAAATTTTCACTGGTAAAGCTATTAGGAGTGGATATCAAGAGTGTCAAAAAAGTGTAAAAGAAGTGTCAAGAACTGTAAAATGTCAGGTAATTGTTAGTTCTTTGAACCATGATTAAGAACAGATGTTTTGTAGCGACAAGGATTTTGCTTGGTTCATTTTTAGTGGCTTTATTAATTTCAAGTACTACGTCGGAGAAAAATGAAGTTCATGAGCGCATTAAGATTTCGCTTCGAGAAGTGGGAAACCAACTCTTGTTGTCCAACAACGATTCAACTTCAGTCATTTTACCAGTTAAAAAAATAAGCAACTCAATTTATAGATTAGAGTTCCAGAAAGATTTATCATTTAATCCTGATGACCTTGTTACCATTGTCGAAACAAGTCTTAAGGCCTTCGAATTTCCGCAGCGTTACCGGGTAGAGGTCATTCAATGTGTCGATGGGCAGGTGGCCTACAGCTATGAAATGAGCGATAATGAGGAAAATACGCTGATACCCTGTTCTGGTCGAGTGTTACCCTATGCCTGCTACTTTATTCAATTTAAATTCTTGAGTTTTGGAAATAACGAAACAAAAAGCAGGCTGTTTACATGGATTCTCTTTATAATATGCCTTACTATTTTTGGTGGATTGCTATTTTGGATATTCCAAAAGAAAAGACGAATTATTCAAGAAAAAGAATTTATAAAAGTTGGAAACTTTCAATTTTATCAAGATCAAAATAAACTCATCAAGGAAGCTGTAGAAATCCCGCTTTCCAAAAAGGAATGTGAGCTTTTAACTCTTTTAATAAGTAAACAAAATCAAGTCATAACCCGTGAGGAACTGACCAAAAAAGTATGGGAAGACAACGGCGTTATCGTTGGCCGAAGTTTGGATACCTTTATATCAAAATTGAGGAAAAAGCTTTCCCATGACGATTCTCTGGGGATTGAAAATGTGCATGGGGTGGGGTATAAGCTGGTGGTTGGTTGAAATTTAATAATCTGTGCTTTCAAGAATTTCCTGACCTAATTCCTGACCATCTTTATCAATAGAAACAAACCAAACATTGGTTGTGCACTTTCTGTTGATATCCTCATTATTCTCGCACTCTTGTTTGGTGCCTTTTATCAAATAGCCGTTGTCTGTGATTTCTGCCGAATAACCGTATTCATTATAAAATCCGCCGTAGGTGTTCTGCCAAATTTGTTTCCCCTCTTTATCAGTTTCAATGACATAGATGTCATAATTACCATTACCGAAGGAACTCGTAGAACCAATAATTAAATAGCCGTCTTTAGTCTCTAAAATTGAATTGGCCTTATCGTAACTTTTTCCACCGAGGCGTCTGTACCATATTTCGTTTCCATCGGTATCATTTTTAGTCAATAAGATATCTGAAGCGTTACCTTTTTTAGAACCAATTGTTGTTACCTGAATTGAACCATTTACTATTGGGATTTTAGGTTGAAATTTTAAATTTGTTTTCTTTTTGAAGCTAATGTTCCTTGCTCTGCTGCTGGATAGGCGTATTTCTGAAACTCTGCTAAATGAATCCCTGTTCACTTTTAGAAAAAAGTCACCGGATTGTAAATAGGTCTTGTTATATGCGTTTACGTCATCAAATTCAGAGTCGGTGGATAGTTTCAATTGAAGCCTATTTTCATTAACCAATTGTAATTGAAAACTTATATCCAATTCGTCATTATAATAGTTGCCGACCAATCCCTCCAAATCTGATAATGAATTTTGCGCGTTGTCGAGTTTTTGGTATCGCATGGTTTTGCCAGAGGAATAATATTCAACCATTTCATTTTTGTAAAACACGACCTTTAATTTAGGGTCATTTGTAAACGAATAGCGATTAGTGCCTTCTGAAACCATTTCGACAGTAAAATTCCGTTCTTTCCAATAGGTTTTTCCTTCTTTATTTAATATTTCTACAATGCTGTTTTGACTTGGATAAAGGTACATCCCCAAGATATCGACTTTTTTAGCCTCTCTTTTTTGGTAAAATTGGTCATCATACCTTATTTCTTTATTCGATTTAGTTAATAGGTTCTGAGCAATTTGTTGAGCGATTAAATTACTACTGATGTTGCCATTATTACTCATTATAAAGATGCTGAGTTGCTCTTCTGGAAAACGATAGGTCTGTGAGTGAAAACCATACGTCCCTCCCGAATGGTGAACGGCAGTTCTACCTAATCTATCCTCCAATTCTAAGCCGTATCCATAGGTTTTGATTTCACAATTGGCAATGGGTTTTTGGCTTTCAATTAATAAGGGATTATTATCTCTTTTCGCATTTTGGACCGCAATCTCATAAGTCAGTTGGTCCCTTAAGGTCGTAAACAAAAAACCTTCACCATTGGTCTTGGTTACAGTTGGCACCTCCCACCATTCGCCTCTACCCCAATCAGTATAAGGATTTGCTCTGTTTGGAATGACTCTCATGTATTTTTCTACAAAAGAAGTCTCATTCATACCTAAGCTTTTAAAGAATTGTTTGGAGTAATCATTGAACGTTTTACCGCTTACTTCTTCAATGACCTTTGTTAATAAAATATAATTGGTGTTGCTGTAATATTTTTCGGTACCTGGCTTAAAGCTTAAGTCATTTTGTTTTTCCATCAATTCAATTATATCGTCGTTACTAAGCGCAAATCGTTTCCACCAAACATTGCCTTCCAAATCTAACAATTCAACATAATCCCGAACGCCGCTAGTATGATTTAGGATATGTCTGATTCTAATTTTATCCTCAACATCTTCATAAAGTTTGGGTAGGTATTTTCGAATGTCATCTTCGAGATTCAGTTTGTTATCTAGGGACAGCTGTAAAATCATTAAAGCGGTAAACTGTTTTGCGGTAGATGCTATATTTGACCTTGTTTTCTCATCAAACTTCACCTTATGTTGTAGGTTGGATAAACCAAGGTATTTTTCATAGATAATTTCTCCGTCCTTGATTATTCCAACTGCCATGCCGGGATGATTTTCGGCAACCTTTGAATTGACCAAAGAGTCAATTTTTTCAAAATTATACTGGGCCTGTAATGAAAGTGAAATTAGAATACTTAAAACTGTTGCGATTTTTCTCATGATAAATTTTATTGTCACAAAACTCCGCTAATTAAGCCTCTCAATCGCTTCAAATCTTGATTTGAGACCTATTTTTTTGCAATTTCGTCTAAGTAGGCCTTAGGTGTTAATGAGGTGCTTTTTTTAAAGGCCCTATTGAAGGTGGCCTTACTATTGAACCCACAATCCAACGCTATGCCCAATAAGGTAGATGTGTTTTGCTCTCCATTTTCAAGTTTATTTTTTACCGCTTCAACTCTATAATGATTTACAAAGTCGTTAAAATTCATATTGAAACCAGAATTTACTGCGGTAGATACTGTTTTTGCTGTAGTTTCTAATTCTTCGGCTACGTCAGAAAGTGTCAATCGAGGATTTTCAAACAGATGATTATCCTTCATAGCTCCTGATAGTTTGCCCTTCCAAGTTGAAATATCCAACTCATTATTACTGTTTAATATGTCATTTTTCCCATTTAAATTCTCGCTGTCAAAAATGTTTATGACTTTGAGTTGTTCGCTTCTTAAGGTGTTTTGCTTTATGGCATTACTATAACCTGTTACGGCGATATAATAGAATACAAATGAGAATGCTATATAATGCCAAAATTGACTGCCAAAATTTCCCCATTCGGGATTGGTTATGAAAAAAACAACACGCAGAATGAGAATTATAAGAAAGGCAATCATAAAATTCCTGACCCACTTAAATAAAAGACTTTCTGCAAAACTCACTTTATTGAATAGTAGTTTTTTGTAGTTGGCATAAAGTCGTAAGCTCGAAATCAGATAAGCGCTCATAGATACCACGCCAGTAGCTTGATACCAATTTGCTAAATCCTTATCCTTCCCATCTGCATAAAAGTAATAGTCTTCTAAAACCAACTTGTCAGTAACAAAAACGACTAGACTATATCCTAAATAAAGGAATGCAGGCAGTAAGTGTAACCAATCTTTATTTGAAATCTGAAACGATTCATTGAGTAAGCTCTGCAAATAAAAATAAACCACGGGGCCAATTAGGAGCACCTGCATAAACGGGACAAAAAATAAAGTTTCCCTTGTCCACCCACCTTCATACCAATTTGCGTATCCAAGCATATACGGCGTGATGTACATGGCATAAAGAAAGAGTAGAAAGCCCAGCCATTTACTCGATTTATTTTTGTGTATAAGGCCAATTCTAAGTAAAAGGTATGAGAATACCATTCCATTAAAAAAGAAAACCAAGAGCAGTGAGCTTTTGTCGTTAAAGCTGAACGGAAAGTTTAAAATGATACTGATGAATCTTCGTTTTTAATGATTAACTAAATGTAATACTTATTTTATATTTTAGGGATATGGCAAACCACAATGAACTTGGAAAATTAGGCGAGCAACTGGCAACAGATTTTCTGCTCAGTAACGGTTACGAAATTTTACAGCGCAATTTTATTTTCCAGAAGGCTGAAGTGGACATTATTGCTAAAAAGGATAATTTCATAGTTTGTGTTGAGGTCAAAACCAGAAACTCTGATTATTTTGGCGACCCACAAGAATTCGTTACTGCCGGAAAAATCAAAAACTTAGTTAAGGCGATGGATGCTTATATCACCGAAAGCGAGATTGACTTGGAAGTGAGGTTTGACATCATCGCAGTTCTCAAAAATAAAATGACTCAGGAATTAAAGCATTATGAGAATGCTTTTTATCATTTTTAACCCCCGCGAAAGCGGGGGTCTATTTACTAAAACGAGAATCTCTCATTCGAAAGCGGTGGGGGTCGCTGTTTTAAAGCGGGACTCTTTTATTAAAAACGAGAATCTTATTACCAACATAAAAAATTCCAAACTTACAAAGCTCTTAACCAATTCGACATTTCTTCCAATAGATTTTCGCATCTCACCCAAGGCAAATTATCATCTTCAAATTCAAAAAACCCACCTGTTTTGCATTGAAAAAGATTATGATTACAATTTTTAAATGATATGATAGTTAAATCTGTATTTCTTTCTAAGGTTTGTTGATAAAGTTCCTTCGTTTTTTTCCAATCTACATTTTTATCGGTTTCCCCAAACAAGGCCAATACTGGACAGCTTATATTCTTAAGAATTTTATCGAAATTATTAATATAGATGGGTAGCCCCGAGTCTTCATCCAATTTTTGCTTCATCAACGTTTGTTGAAATTCTTTATAGTCTACCTCTGTTAGTTTTTGATTATTATTGAAACGAAGTAAAAATTTTGATTTACGAAGATTCTGCGTTGCTTTAAGATACTTCTCAATCGAGCCACCTTTGTGTGTGATTTCCAAGCCGTTTTGCCATTCATTAACAATAAGCTCAACATAATCAGAATCACGACCTTTGATTTTTAGATTTTCTTGCAGCAGATATTTGAAATTTTCTTTACTGTCCACACCGCTCGCCGAAATCCAAAATGCAGTATCAGGATATTGATTGATTACCAATGGGATTATCCAACCCGCACGACTTATGCCCCAAAAACCAATGTTTTCGGCTCCTTCAATTTTACTTTTTTTTAAGGCAGTTATTGCAGCTAAAACTTCAAGTGCACTATTCTGTACAGATTGATTATAATTGAACACACCTTCACTATTTCCGCAACCCATCTTATCCCACATGTAGGTTGTGTAGCCGTTCTGATTCAGGGTCTGCCTTATATCGCTATACCAATTTTGAGCAACGGCATTAGTCCTGCCCGAACCATGAACAAATAGCACAATACCTCTCGGCTCCTGGGTCTGTGGAACGTTCAAAACACCATCTAATGTTTTGCCTTCAAATAAAAATTGGAATTTTGCGCTTTTACTTTGGCTAAAACTAATCGAGAAAAAGAGAAAATAAATTATCGAAAAAAATAGTCTCATGTGATATGAAATAAATATAATGAGCGAGTCTATTTCAATATTATCTTTTTACTGATGGATAATCCATTTTGCTCGCACCTTAATAACAGATGGCCCTTACTGAGATTTGTTACAGGGATGTCAATGGAAAATGAAACGTTTTCAGGAATTACGTTTTCAGTGTGAACGATTTTACCTGATAAATCGATGATTTCAATATGAACGGTATCGAGCGTTTTGAGTCCTATTTCAATATTTAAATTTTCACTAACGGGATTGGGCACAACCGAAATTTTCATTAGGTCAACTCTAGCTTGTTGCGTTGACAAGGTAGCATTACTAATAACCCTTAGATTTTTTGAGACGGTCTCACTAACGTACATTTTATCATGAAGAGCATCATAAGTTATACCATTTGGACTTGAAAATGTTGCGGTTGCAATAGCACCATCGTCACTGCCTGGGACACTACCCGCATAAACAGCAACCGAGCCGTTATCTGGGTCAACTGTAAAAAGTTGCCCAAGACCAATATGCGTTGCGTACAGTTGTCCATTAGCTGAGGTCAAAAATCCTAAAAAATCAGAATTGGGATTAGAATTGGAGGGTAACTGAGCAATTTCGATTAAGTTGTTGTTTATTAGACTAAAGATTTTTCTATCATTAAAATTGGCGACATAAGCGGTTTCTCCAATAAATGCGATACCCGCTGGACCGTTAAGAGGCGCCCCTGAATATAGTAAATCAACAGAACCATCCTGATTAAGTTTTTTTATTTTATTTCCAGATGTGGCGTCATACTCAACCACCAGCATATCTAAACTGTTGGGGATAGGTTTTATTCCGGCAGGAGTTGCGAAAAGGCCACCATCAAATGTTTGCAGTAAGGTGCCATCATCACTATATTTCTTTATTAAATTTCCGTAGTGGTCACAAATGTAAATTTCGTTTTGGCTGTTAATGCCGATTCCATTTGGACTTAAAAATCCAGATGCAAATACAGTTAGATTACCATCGGTATCATATTTGTAAACATTTTTAATGGGATTGGGCCAAGGTGCTACTGGTGGGAAATCTGAGCCATAGACATTACCTTGGGAATCTACGGCTAGGCCATCATGAAAATTTCCGTTAGTTACCGTAGAAACGGTTTGGGCATTAACAACTATTAGATTTAAGAATAGACTAAGAATTAGTAATTGTTTGGACATGGTTTAAGGATTTAAAATTTTCGATAAACCTATGCCTTCACGTTTGCTAAATCGACTAATTGTACACTTTCGAACTAATTTCCTTTTGTTTTTTAATAAAGCTACCGGGTGTTTCGCCAACTAATTGCTTAAAAGACTTGTTAAAGGTAGACTTAGAATTAAAACCAGAGTCAAGAGCCATCGCTAGTATCGTTTTGTTGCGGTATTCTTCTTCCTCAACCTTCTTCACAAAGGCATCAATTCTAAATTGATTGATATATTCATAAAACGTTTTCCGTTCATTTTTATTAAGATACCAAGAAAGATTATTTGAAGTTGTTTCAATACTATTTGCTAAGGAAGCTAGGCTGAGGTCTGGCAATAAATAAAGTTTATGGGTTATAATGGCGGCGTCTAGCTTGGTTTTTATAATGCTTATATCAACTTCAGAAATTCGCTGCTTTTGCTGGATTTTAATGCTTGCCTGAAACGGAATTCTAAATATTTGAGGTTGGGTTAAACTGTAGTATCCAATAAAGAACATAAATATTGAAACCGATAACCACATGGCATTATAGTTAAGCAAAGGATGGTAATATTCAAAACCATAACTTGAGATAAAGCTGAAAATCCAAATCAGGATAAAAATTGACAGAGAAACTAATACCCAAGTCAAATAATCAATGACATTTTGATTATACGAAATAAATGACGCCTCTTTTGATTTGTAGGTTCTCATTAATTGATATAATGCCAAAGTATAAAAGGTCATCGAGCATAGTCCAGTAAGTTCAATTATAAAATAAAGTATTTTTAGCGTACCAGTTTCGTAGCTGTTTCTTAAACCTTCTGCATCTAAAGTAAAGGTCCAAATGGCATAAATTGAAAAGAACCCTATAATCAAATAATGATACCAGGGTAAATGGAACACGCTTTTATCCTTGAACAGTAATCTTCGAAAATAGGTGTAAAGCAGGGGGCCAAATAAATAGATAGTCGCGTCTAAAATGGTACCTATTCTAACAATGGTCATTGAATTGTATTTGTAGACTAGAATCCTACCGGCACTCATTATTGTAGCGATAAAAAGAATGACCGATAAAAGTCGATTCGCACCCTTGTTTTTATTCGGAATGAGTTGAAGCCCCAGACAAAGAAATAGGCCTTGACAAATGATTACGATTATAGAAACTTCAAAGAGTGAAAAAGTCATGCTTTTAGTTACAAAAATATTCTATTGGCTCTAATCCGAAGTGTTTTTGGGTACAGCAGCACCAAAATAGTGTATTCTTTATCAATTTTTGAAAACGGACTATCTGTAAAAATTCATCTCATCAATATAGTTCCACACGTATTCTGGTAGCATTGGTCTGATATTCTTGCCATTCTTGATGGATTTTCTGATGAAGGTTGAGGATAGCTCCATAATCGGAGCATCGACCTTATGGATTTTTGGATGATTTTTAAATCGATGTTCGACTTCACCTTCGGAAATTCTAGGGTAAACGTAAATATCGTATCCATCCAGAATTTGCTCGTAGTTTTTCCATTTGTGAAGGCTTTTTAAATTGTCCTCACCCATGATAAGTGCAAATTCATATTTTGGGTATTTCTCTCGAAGATAAACTAATGTATTAATCGTGTAGTTGGGTTGGGGGAGGGTGAATTCAATATCGCTGGGTTCCAATTTTTCATAGTTTTTGGTAGCCTCGTAGACCATGTTGAAACGTTGGCGATTATCTAAAAGTGTACTTTTCTTTTTGAAAGGATTGTGCGGCGTGACCACGAACCAGACCTTGTTCAAATCACTATGTTCGGCCATGTGATTGGCTATCGTCAAATGACCGATGTGGATGGGATTGAAAGTTCCGAAGTAGAGACCTATTTTCATGTTTAACTGAACAAGACCTTTCAGGTTTTTGAAACCTGAAAGGTCTGGGTTACTTATTCTTTATAAAGTTTGAAACCAAATCATAACTCTCTTTCAGTGCCTCATCCAAATTTTCATTTAAAACGATCCTATCAAATAGCGGTGCGGTAGCCAATTCTGCCGAAGCCTTAGCAATGCGCATATTGATTTTATCCTCACTTTCCGTACTTCGTTTTTTTAAACGAATTTTCAGCTCATCAATGCTGGGGGGCTTGACAAAAATAGCGAGCGTTTGTTCAGGAAATTTTCTTTTGATTCTGAGTCCACCGGAAACGTCAATATCAAATATTACGTGTTTGCCTTTAGCCCAGATGCGTTCTACTTCAGACTTTAGGGTGCCGTAGAAATTGTCTCGATACACCTCTTCCCATTCCAAAAAGGCTTCGTTTTTTATTCGCTTTTTAAATTCCTCAACGTCTAAGAAATAGTAGTCCTTACCATCAACCTCTTCGCCACGAATTGCCCTCGAAGTAGCAGAAATTGAAAACTCCAAGTCCAATTCTTCCTGCTGTAACAAATGGCGCACAATTGTGGTTTTCCCAGAACCCGACGGTGCTGAAAACACTATGAGTTTGCCTTGATTTATATTGTTTTTTTTTACCAAATATCAAATTTTTTATGCTTACCGCTTGTCCTCCCAATCCGCTTTAGCGGAGAAGGGGGAACTGCCGTCTACAACACATTCAACAACTGCTCCTTTATTTTTTCTAACTCATCCTTCATCTGTACTACTAACTTTTGCATTGGTGCGTAATTGGATTTTGAACCGATGGTATTTATTTCACGTCCCATCTCCTGATTTATAAAGCCCAATTTTTTTCCATTAGATTCCGGCGATTTTAAGGTTTTTTCAAAATAATCCAAGTGATTTTTTAAACGCACTTTCTCTTCTGTGATGTCAAATTTTTCGATGTAATAAATCAATTCTTGTTCAAAACGGTTTTCATCAACTTTTTCCTTGATGTCAGCGATACCTTTATTTAAACGTTCCCTTACGCCTTCAATCCTGTCGGGGTCCATCGTTATGACCTTATCCAATAACTCTGAAATTGTTTTGATTCGTTGCTCAAAATCAGAATTAAGTGTTTTTCCTTCATCGCATCGATAGGCTTGAATTTTATCGAGACTAGTATCTATTTCTTTTGAAATTTTTGCCCATTCCTCTTCGTCAATATCGTCTCTTTCTGTGGTTATAGCATCTGGCAGGCGTATTGCCATTTCCAGAAAATCAATCTCTCTTCCGTCGGCAACATCGCGTAGCTGTTTAATGTACTCTCTTACAACAGTCTTATTTATTTGGCTTGATGTTTCCTCACCGGTAATTTCAACAAATAAAGAAAAATCCACCTTGCCACGTCTTAGTTTTGATGCGATGAGTTTGCGAATCTGAAGCTCCTTTTCACGATACATGGAAGGCATTCGCGTATTGATATCTAAATTTTTACTATTAAGGGATTTTATCTCTATGGAAACTTTCTTGGTTGGAAGCTGTAAGACAGACTTTCCGTATCCGGTCATTGAATGTATCATTGAGGAATTTTTAAGAATGTAAAGTTACACAAATTGATAGGGGATAAAAAGTTTGCGCAACATAACTGAATAGGCTAATTTTTCCTTTGAACCACAAATAAATATTTTAATTTCGTTTTGATATTGACGATACGTCTTTGTTCTATATTCTAGAAGCGAAGGGGTCTTAATTCTTTTTTATGTACAAAAAACAATTTGAAATAAGATGGAGTGACGTTGATGCTAATGGTCATTTAGCAAATTCTGCCTATCTCAACTTTATGAGCCATACTAGGGTTGGCTTTTTAAACCAAAACGGATTCTCACTAAGGGAACTGGTAAAATACGGCATTGGACCAGTGGTGTTTTCGGAACAAATTCACTATTTCAAAGAGTCGTTTCTTGAAGAAAAGATTGTTGTTTCGTTGGAAGTTTCCGGCTTAAGCGAGAACGGGACATTTTTCAAATTTGAACATAATTTTTATAACCTAAAGGGAAAGCATCTAGCAACATGTGACATTACTGGAGCGTGGATAGACTTAAAAAGTAGAAGTCTTACGGTTCTACCAGAGGAATTACGGCATAAAATGCAAGAGTTTCCAAAAGCGGAAAATTTCAAAATTCTAACCAAAGACGATACCAGAAGTTCAGGAAAACGGCCTAAAGATTTGGATTAGGTGTTGACGCTATTTTTGGTTTTTTGGTAACTAAGTAAACCCCGAAGAAAATTAAAAACATCGCTAGAATTTTAATGATGTTTATGGAGTCCTTACCGGTTGCCAATGCGAAAATCCCGGCAATTACAGGCTGTAAATAAACGAAAATACCTACCGTTGAGGCTTTAAGCGACCTTAGTGCCAGCGGATTCAAAAAGTATGTCCCGAATGTAGCTCCTAAAACCACAAAAGAAATTAAAAACCAGGCATATCCATCAAAAGCGTGATAATCTATGGTTAGCGTATCTTGATAACCAAAGGGGACAACAATAAAAATACCGATTAAAAACAACCATTTTATAAATGAGAATGGGTGGTATTTTGCAGTCAATTTTTTTACCAGTATCACGTAACCGCTGTAAAAAAGCGCATTTAAAAAAACAAAGATATTTCCGAGTAAAACATTATCAGCGGTTCTGGTTGATTTCCCTAAAATTGTCAATAAAACGCCGCCAGCAAAGCCCAAAATGACTCCTAAGATTTTCAGCTTAGTCAGTTTTTCATTAAGAAAAAAAGCAGATAGGACCAAGATAAGTATAGGGATTATTGTAGAAATAACAGAAGCATGGATAGGTGTGGTTAACTCCAGCCCTTTTAAATAAAGTATCATGTTAATTCCTACACCAAATAATGCTGCAAAAAATAAAGTAAGAAAGTCTTTTCTTTCGATTTTTTCGCCTTTGTAGAATAAGCCAAATAGCCAAAATAGAATCGCTGCTCCTGCAACTCTAAATACCACTAGGGCATCGGGAGAAACCCCACCAGTGTTCATGAGTTGCTTTGCGATGGTATAGTTAAAACCATAAAGCAATTGCACTGTAAAAAGCGCAATCAAGGCAACGGTTTTACTATTCATTTGTTCTTAAATATGCCTTTGCGGCTTCAACTGTTTTTGGACTGTTACCAATAAAAATTTGCTCACCAAAAACCATGACTGGACGTTTTAAAAAGGTGTAATGCTCTAAAATTAGGCTTTTGTAATCGCCTTCTGAAAGCGTTTGGTCCTTTAGCCCTTTTGATTTATAAAGTTGTGCTAGTTTGCTAAATAGAGCTTCGTAAGAACCTGCCAAATCTTTCAATTCTTCCAATTGATTTTCGGTTAGGGGATTGGTCTTGATATCCTGTAAATCAAAATTATCGTCAACCTTGAGTTCTTTTAAAATGCGTTTGCAGGTGGAGCATGTGCTTAAATGGTATATCTTCTTCATCTTGTTTGTTCCTAAATCAACTAGCTTCGACAATTAGCGAAATGTCAGTGAAACCATTGGTTAGTTAAATGATAATTTCAATGTCGTAAAACTACAAATAATACCCGATGCAATTAAGATTAATTGTACGCCGAAATAATCTAAATTTGGCTACTTTTAGTGAAAATTAATCTGAAATGAATTGGACATTTGATATTGCTTTAAAAAACCGAGCCTTCCTCAAGTCAATCATTGAAAATCATAGTCTTGAAGATTTAAATAAAATCCCCAAAGGCTTTAATAACAATATCATCTGGAACATAGCGCATACAATCACCGTTCAACAATCCTTGGTTTATAAACTATCGGGATTACCTCCTATGGTTTCTGAAGATTTGATAATGAAATTCAGAAGGGGTTCTAAACCAGAAGGTGATATGAGTCAAGCCGAGGTTGATGAGATTAAAGGGCTTTTATTTTCAACTATAGAAAAAACCAAGGAAGACTACGACAATAAAATTTTCAGGCATTTTCACGAGTATACGGTTATGACCAAGAATACCATAACCAATATTCTCGAAGCCATCGAATTTAATAACTATCACGAGGGTATACATTTAGGCTATATCCTTGCTTTAAAACACGCATTATAGGTTTATGGATTTTTTCAATGTTGCTTCTATTTTAATCGTAATATCTGCAGTTTTTGGTTACATCAACGTTAGATTTTTTAAACTACCATTAACCATCGGCCTGATGCTGATTACAATTATTTTTACCTTAATTGTGGTTGGTATTGCCCAGTTTGATGATACACTGCTGATTACAGAAAGAGAACTGATTAATAAAATAGATTTTGAAACGGTCTTATTGGATGTGATGTTAAGTTTTCTGTTATTCGCAGGAGCTTTACACACAAATTTTGAACAGCTTAAAGTACAACGCTGGCCCGTTTTAGTATTTGCCACACTCGGTGTTCTCACTTCCACATTTCTAGTAGGGATTTTTAGTTATTACATTTTGCAAGTATTGGGATTGGATGTAGCTTTTATCTACTGTTTGCTATTTGGAGCATTAATTACACCAACCGACCCGATTGCCGTTTTGGGGATTCTCAAAAAAGCAAACGCCCCCAAAAAATTGGAAACAAAAATTGTAGGAGAATCACTCTTCAACGATGGGGTTGGCGTAGTTGTATTCTTGACTATTTACGCAATCGCCGCCCAACCAAATGCTGAAATAGAAATTTCAAGCATTCTTAAGCTTTTCGGTCAGGAAGTGATTGGTGGTATAGCCTTAGGGCTTATTTTGGGATATCTAACCTACAAACTCCTTAAGACCATCAATAACTATGAAGTTGAGGTCATAATAACCATTGCCACGGTTATGGGCGGCAATTTATTGGCACATAAATGGCATTTATCGGCACCTCTTGCTATGGTCACGGCTGGTTTAATGGTTGGTAACGATACCATGAGAAACTCGGCAATGTCTGAAATCACCGAAACCTACGTCGATAAATTTTGGGAGTTGGTTGATGTGCTTTTAAACACCATTCTTTTTGTTTTGATAGGTATGGAAATGCTCGTGCTTACTTTCGAAACCAGTTATGTTTTAGCTGGATTGATAGCAATACCTTTGGTGCTTTTAAGTAGGTATTTGTCGCTTTGGCTGCCAATTAAATTCTTTTCAAAAAAATTAGAGTTTGTTCCACACACAAATGTCATAATGACTTGGGGCGGACTTCGCGGTGGTATTTCCATTGCCTTGGCATTGAGCTTGACCCAGGCAATGAATCGCGAACTTTTCTTAGTGATTACCTATATCATCGTGGTGTTTTCTATTATTGGTCAAGGGCTAACTGTAGAACCAATTATCAAAAGATTATCCCGGCCTAAAACGTAGTTCTAATTATTCTCTTCGGAAATTTTTAATGAATATATTTTTAGAATAAAACCTTATTATCATCTAAAGTTTAAGGTGCTTTCAGCGTCTGAATAGGGAATCGTAAACTCTGTTATCCCTTCGGCATAGGAAGCTATTTCGTAAGTATTGTAAAGTAGGATGACACCTTCTTCATTAAACCCCATGGTTTCCGGCCACTGAAAATCCTCGCCGTAAAAGTAATCCTGCATGGTTCCCAATTCGTTTTTTGGGGCAGTTTTCTCTTCAAAGTATTGTTCTGCGATTTTTGAGAACGTTTTTAAATCTGAAATTAAATCTTCTTTGCTTAGTGCCTTGCCGGTCTGGGCATCAAAATTAAAAAGTCGAATTATCGTATTGCCGTGGGCACCACCGGTGAAGGAGTAAGAATTTATCGCGATAGTTATGAGCTCAGGCGTTTTATAAGTAATCTCACCATCTACAAAAAATTCCCATTTGCCAGAGCCTTCGGGGAAATCCTTTATGAATGAAAGATAATCATCGTCGAATTTTTCAACAGTATTTTCTAAGGAACTTTCAGAAGCTGAAATTGTATCTGTTGTGTTTAGATTGGCAATATAATGCTCCAGAGTTTCATTTATAATTTTTGCTACCGAAACCGTTCCGGTTGCCTTTGGGATGACGATAGAAATTTTAGCGTTTTTTTCAGTTTCGATGGCAGTTTCCTCGAAGTCAATCTTAACTTCTTCATTGCAATTTAAAGCTATAAATGCAAGGCAGATAATGGCAACTATTTTTTTCACAATTAGGGAATTGATTTGTTGATGGAATAAAGGTATCACAAGATTTGATACCCACCAATTATACCTTATTTTTGTTAGATTTTTAAATCATTTGTCAGGTTTTGGGACAAATTCGACCAAGGATGGACAAATTTTACACAATAGATTATATGAAATTCAATACAAAAACAATACACGGCAATCAGAAACCAGACGAAGCTTATGGTTCTGTAATGCCTCCAATTTATCAAACTTCTACTTATGCACAATCAACACCAGGTGGGCATAAAGGATTTGAATATTCCCGTAGCGGAAACCCAACCAGAACCGCACTGGAAAATGCATTTGCCAGTATAGAAAATGGCAATTATGGTATGGCCTTTGGTTCTGGCTTGGCTGCCATTGATGCGGTTATCAAATTACTAGACCCCGGCGATGAGGTGGTTTCCACTAATGATTTGTACGGTGGCTCGTACCGATTGTTCACCAGTATTTTTAAGAAATTCGGGATTAAGTTTCATTTCATCGGGATGGAAAATGCCGAAAATATAGAAGCATACATTAATGATAATACCAAACTGATTTGGGTCGAAACACCTACCAACCCAATGATGAATATTATTGATATAAAGGCAACGGCAGAAATTGCCAAAAAGCATAACGTGCTATTGGCAGTAGATAACACATTCTCTTCGCCATATCTGCAGCAACCTTTGGATTTGGGAGCCGATATTGTAATGCATTCCGTAACAAAATATATCGGCGGGCATAGTGATTTAGTCATGGGAGCGCTTGTAGTTAAGGATAAGGATTTGGCAGATAAGCTTTATTTTATTCAAAATGCAAGTGGTGCAGTCTGTGGGCCACAAGATAGTTTCCTGGCGCTTCGCGGTATCAAAACCTTACATGTTAGAATGCAGCGCCATAGCGAAAACGGTCGCGCAGTAGCCGAGTATTTAAAAGAACACCCCGCTATCGAAAAGGTATATTGGCCGGGTTTTGAAGACCATCCCAATCACGAAATCGCAAAGTCCCAAATGAAGGATTTTGGCGGTATGGTATCCTTTACAACCAAAGGAAATGACTATGATAAGGCCATTGATATCGTTGAAAAACTAAAGGTATTCACTCTTGCTGAATCACTAGGAGGTGTGGAATCTTTAGCCGGACATCCAGCCAGTATGACTCACGCCAGTATCCCTAAAGAAGAGCGCGAAAAAACAGGAGTCGTAGATTCGTTGATACGCTTAAGCGTTGGTATTGAGGATATCGATGACTTAATTGCAGATTTGAAGCAGGCGATTGGGTAAAGAATAGATTTTTATTTTTTTATGGCGAAATTTTCTTCAATTAAATTTATCGTGTCTTTTTTAATTATAATGCTGAATACACAGTATTTAATTTGTCAAGAAGTTGAATTTTTAAATCAAATTATTTCGCCGTACAGTAAGAATAATCCAATACCCAAAGACACCTTGTTTCTTAATGACAAATACACTGATTTAGCTAAATATTTTAAGGTTGATAATATCAATTCTGAAACTTTAAGAGATTGGTGGGGAGGTTTATTTGATGAAAATAAACCTCCAATTGAACTGTTTTTAAAACATTTTACAATCGATAATATTAGAAGGGAATTGAATAACAATAGTTCGTATGAAAATATAGAGCAGACGGGATTTAAAC
>JBCCOJ010000045.1:0-17964 GCA_039025415.1 Bacteroidota bacterium
GCAAAATTGAGAATTTCAGGAGGTTCGATTTCATAAGGCTTACCATTATCATTGGTCACTGGTAGTGTAACCTTCCAATGACTTAAATCTATGTCTGGCAGTCTAACTTTTTTTCTTCGCTTCTTTTTCTTCTTCTTTTTAGTTTTTGACTCTTTATTTTTCTTAGAAACAATGTCACTATTATTTTGTGATTGACATATCACTTCATGAGGTTTAAAGAAAAGAAACAAAGCAAGCACAGCTACTAAAAATCTTGAATGAAATTTTATTCTTGAAATCAATTTCATTTGGGTGTATTATTCTTTTTTAAAATCCAGGTGTCTCAATAACAATATCTGTTATGAATACTTCATTATCGCTCGCAACGGTATTTGTTGGGACAAAATAAAATATTACAAATCTCTGATCTGTTGAAATCAAAATATCCTCTGTATTTTCATCGACCCTGTCTTGCGGAAAACTGAACGTTTCCTCTGCATTAAAAACCAATTCAATTTGCTGCCAATTATCAAGAGCATCAGATACTACTTGTTGACTAGCCAGGCTCAATGCAGTTAAATCATTATCACTCGAAGGCTCATCTGATAATATATACAAAGTTCCTTCCACTTGACCTACTGGCGTGCTTTCAGTTTTAACGAAAGCCGAAATACTATAACCTTCAACCCCTAGTTCAACTTCAAAGGGTTGATAAGCACGTTCCCCAGAACTGTCAAATTTTAAGGATCTACCAGAGGAGCCACCTGCTGCTTGGGCATCTGTGCCAGAAGAACTGCCTTTGTCCGTAGTTCCTGTTCCACCATTATTGGCAGGTATGGAAACCCAAGCCTCTAGGTCGTCGTTTCTCCAAAAGTTAAATGGTGTCGGTGAACCATCGTTAAATGTATTATCTGGGTCAACCGTCCACGCATCAACTAAGTCATTATTATTATTTTCTGTGGTAGGATAGCTCTCCATATCGCCATTTTGAATTACTGCAGCGAAAGTGGGCGTAATTCCGCCAACCGGTACTGGAATTGTAATATCCCTAGCAGTTCCAGCTTCATTTGTAGTTGTTAGAGTAACATCATAAGTTCCAGGGGCAGCGTAGGTGTGGGCTGGATTGACCTCAGTTGAGGTATTCCCATCTCCAAAATCCCAATTATGCGTAACTGCTAAAAACGAATCATCGGTAAATTGCACGGTAAGTGAAGATACTGCAAACGTAAAATTAGGAACGGTAGATAGGATTAGACCATCGACAGTTTTAGTCAATGAAAACTCCCTATCTAAAAAATCAGTAGCTGTAAGTGTTACTTGAAAGGCATCCTCACTTAAATAGGAATGTACCGGACTAAAATCTAGATCATCTTCAGTATCTTCGGAAACCCATTCAATAACTGTACCATCACCAAAATCCCATTCCAAACTACTAAGCCCCGTGCTTAAGTTCGTAAAAGTTACTTGAGTATCTAACACAGTAAATTCAAAATCCAGAAAAATTGGCGAAACGCCTTCCGAAGCTGTAGCCTCAAGACCATCAGAGCTGACGGTAGTAAGGGTTACTGTATACAATCCCCCGGTGGCATACGTATAATCCGGGTTTTCTTCGGTAGAGGTATTTCCATCACCGAAATCCCATAAATAAGAAACAGCATCCGTAGAAAAACTTCTAAATATTACAGTTAAGGTATTATCGGCATCTGTACTTGTAGTAAATAATGTATTTGGTTGAATATTATTTACGTTTCCAGTTGGGGGAACAAATTCTTCAAATCCATTATCTATGCATGAAATCAGCGTTAATGTAAAAACTAAGACAATACCACTTAGTAAGTTTATCTTTCTTGATTTGTAATTCATGATATTATCTATTTATTGTCTTACTATTATATTAAAAGCATCTAATCTTGATTCAACACCAGAATTATTTGCAAAGATTATTACAGACTCATTTTCTCCAGCATCAAAATTTATGGAATGCTGTTGAAAAACATTGTCAACTCGACCTTCGTTAGTGTCAATTCTAAAGGCAATGATATTTTCTTCTAATTGAGCCTCGGAAAAACTTGAGGTATTTGGTGTCAAGATTGAAACCTTCATGTCGCCAGGAGAATCTTCTTCAAACGCAGTGAAATAGGTAATTGAATAAGATGCCCCAGGAGTTACATCAATTTCTTGATAAGCTACCCTATCTCCACCAGCTGGAAATTTTGCAGCCTGCACACCATCAGGTAAATCTGCACCTTCACCGGGACTAGAATCTGTATTTATTTGTATGACCGTTGTACCCCCGCCTAGAGGGCTCCAAGCATCATTACTTGGCACTCTCCAAGAGTCTCTACCATCACCTGTACCATCAAATAAACTATTATCCTCAAAGCTTGGCTCTGCGATTTCTGGAACTGGAATAGTTGGTACAGCTTGTAAAACCGTAATAGGTTGTTGAGTCGATTCAGATTTACCCAAATTATCTGTAACAGTAAGACTTACGATATACTCTCCTGGACTCGGGAATTCAATTATTAATTCGCGATCCTGTAGGGTTGCTTCATCTAATGCCGCTATTTGAGCTTCTAAATCGTCCACGTTCTGAGCAACAGAATCAGGTATTGAATTTTGCAAATTAATCAATGTTTGTTCTAAAGCTGCCAAATCTTCTTCTAAAACAACCAACCTAGCAGGATCTTCTTCACATGGAATTTTAAATTCAAGCTCAGCGATCTGTTCCTCTACCTCAACGATAGGAGCTAATTCAGCTTCAATAAGTAATTCTAATATTGGTAAGTCTTTATTGATTAGATTAATGTCAACGCTATTGCCATCTATATCTGTCACTTCCCAGAGATATTGGGTACCATTAACCGCTAAATTTGTTCCAGCTTGAAAGTTAAACTGGTAGTTCGAAGATATTTCGTTTTCCTCACAATCGAACTCGGCAAAAGTTTGTTCGCTAAAATTATAAAATGGCGTAGGTCCTGTTATATCTGCTAAATCGCCAACGTCGGCTAAGTCGTCGCTTATACAAGCACTTAATATTAACAATGTGGAAAGCGCAAAAAGTCTTTTGATTTTCATATTAATTTTCATAATTATAAATATTAATAACCACTATTCTGGGTGTAGAAGTTTGGTAAATTATCTATTTCTCGCTGCGGAAAAGGAAGATATTTCTTATCTGCTGTATAAGTCAAATTATTATCATTTGAAAACTGTTGTAATACAATGTCTGCCTCACCAAAACGAATCAAATCGTAAAGACGCTGATTCTCATAAGCAAACTCAACACGACGTTCTTCCAAAAGTTCTTGTTTTGTTAACACGGGAAAAACCTGTTCAAGTCCCGCTCTTGCCCTTACTTGATTATATGCGTCTAGGGCTCTTTGATCTGTGGTGCTTTCGCTTCCTGCCAATATTGCTTCGGCATATAATAAAAGTACATCCGCATATCTCAAAATTATCCAGTCATTATCTCCGATTTCACCATTTGTAGGGTACTTTGCATTGAATGTATCATTTGTTATCTCAGCGGGATTATAAGTTACAGCCCTAAAGGTCCCTGGAAATCGCACTGGCTGCAGTTCTGGTGTCATAATATCCAAAAAGTCAAGTGAAGCAATATTAACACCATTTGAAGGCCCTAGTAATGTCATCGCGAAACTAAAAGACTCTGAGTCTGTTTCAACCTGATCATCGAGTCCGCTATCACTTGTTACATAGTTATCACTACTTACTAAGTCATAGGCCATTGAAAATATGACCTCTTGGTTGATTTCCAATCCCGGATTATTTGTCCATTCTCCATTTAATACAGTTTCGCCTTCGTTGGGGTTATACTCGACCGGGATATCATTACCAAACACACTTCCAAAATCCAGTGCTAAAGTCGCATCATATTCACGGTCTGATACTATTCCATCTCCATCGAAATCTGTTGCTGCACTTTCATCAGTAAAAAGTAAATCATACCCAAAGGAATTATTGTTTTCAACAACAGAAGCTAATAATAACTCAGCTTCGGTATAATTGGGATTTGGTTGACTCAAATAAGCCTTTGCCAACAAACAAATGGCCGCGCCCTCGGTAGGCCTGTATCTATTTTGAACACCTCCGCTCAAGAAAGCAATCGAAGTTCTAAAATCTTCAATAATTCTATCATAAACTTCAGCTTCAGGTAGTTGAGGGTAATCTCTAGCTTCATTAGCATCGGCATCCAAAACTTTATCAATATATGGTATATTTTGATAAGCCCTCACTAAATTAAAATGACAAAGGGCTCTCATAAAAAAAGCTTCTCCAACCGTATATTGTAAACTTTCGGGAGCCAAGAAGCGATTATCAATAATGGTATTGGCGTGTTTAATCGTTGCCATATTGTTAGAATAATAGGTAGCAACATCGCCGTTATTGGGATCTACATTATATCTGTTAATCTCTGGGAAGTTCCCATTTTCTGTATTTGCCCGTACATTATCAGACCTTAGTTCTATCAATAAATACTCATTGGCTGGTACTTTTTGATAAGAATCCAAAATTCCATTAGCTAATAATTCAAATCCGTTTTCAGTTTGTAATAGCTCCTCTAAAGAAAGGGCAGTGGGATTGGATAGGTCTAATTCTTCCTCACAGCTAGTTAAAACTGCCAAAAGAGAAAAACAAATGATTACTAATTTTATATATATCTTTTTCATAACTAATTAAAATGATAAATTAAGTCCTGCGGAAATTGTTCTAACTATTGGGCCATCACCTCGCTGGTAACCTGCGGTAAGCGGTGTATTGGCGTTATTTGACGTTTGACCCGCAGCTTCTGGATTGAAGCCTTCATAGCCATTAGCTGTAAAATAGAACAGATTTTCTCCGGTTAAATAAAGTCTCAACCTACTTAAGCCAAATTTAGAAATATCCGATTGTGGGAAAGTATATCCTAGTACCATGTTTCTAACAGCAACAAATGATGCATCTTGTATATGATCATCAGTAAATCTTCTGTGAACTGTTAAGTCGAAATCTGGAAAATTTGAAACTGGATTTACAGCCGACTCACTTGCATAATAAAGTTGATCTAAATCTGCCACTCTAACTTCTGCACCATGTGATCCTTCAAATTGCACAGAGAAATCGAAATTGTAAAATGAAATATCTGAGGTTAGCCCCCAGGTGAAATCGGGATAAGGACTACCCAGTTCAGTTCTATCTTCATCATCAATAATGCCGTCTCCATTTAAATCTTTAACAAAAACGCGCGCAAAATCATTATTAAATCTATTGAACGGATTATCTATCCATTCCAAAGGAACTTCGCTCTCATAAACCCAACCGTAGAATGACGTAATAGGCTGACCTACTCTGGCTATAAACTCAGTTGGTCTCGTATCTTGGTCTATCCTTGAAATTATCTGCTCGTTACCACCTAAATCCAATACTTCATTTCGATTTAATGAAAATTGTCCAGAAACATTCCATCTTACCTTTTCACTTGAATACAACCTCGAGTTCAATTCAATCTCAAATCCTTCATTTTGCAACTTTCCAATATTCTGCAACCAGTTATCTACACCATAAACACCAGATACTGGTGCAAATAATATCAAATCCTCACTCCTTTTTCTATAATAATCCAGTGATAGGGCAATCAAACCCCTACCAAAAGTGACGTCAATACCAGGATTAAATTCAATAATTCGTTCCCAACCTAAATTTGCATTTGGTAGAGTTACTGCTTTTACCCCAGGGTCACCGTTATATCCTACCGTACTGAATGTTTCCTCAAACCTATATAAGGATTCGAATATGTTATTGGAAATTTCGTTTGAACCTGACACACCATAACTAGCCCTAAGCTTCAAAAAAGTAACAAAGTCACTTGATGAGAGAAACTCCTCGTTAGATAAAATCCAGCCAGCTGACGCAGCGGGAAAAAAACCAAAGCGATTATTAGATCCAAACCTAGTACTCCCATCAGTACGAGCTGAAACCTGTAATAGATATTTCTCATCGTAATTATACTCGATTCTCCCGAAATATGAGACTAGTTTTTCGGTTGCATTATCTGTGAAAGTAGTTCCATTATCGGCAAGAGCAATATTATTATTAAAATCATCGGTGAAACCTACCGCCTCAGACTGCTGTAAAAAGAAATCCCGCTGGGTAAATTCGAAACCTAATAAAGAATTAAAACTGTGTTTCCCAAAACTTTTATTGTACTTCAATAAAGACTCAAGTACATATTGATTTCTTTCACTTCTCAATTCTTCCCTAAACGCTTCTTGCTCCCGGTTTTCTTGACCAAAAAAGAAATCGGCATTATTATTTTTAGTGTGTCTAAATATAACCGATGCTGTTTGCCTAAAACTTAAACCTTTGGCTAGTTTTACATCAAAATAAGAAGCCGCATTCATCGTAAACTGTTGTTTAACTCTACTTCTTTCAAAATAATGGGCCAACGGATGTACGTTCCTAGTAGTAGATAACGTTAGCCCCCCTGATGTCAGTGGACTAGCTATTGGTAAGCCTGTAGTTGGATCCCTTAAGATGGATCGTGGATTATTTGGGTCGACTAAGAATACATGGTCAAAGGCTCTGGAGAAACCGTAGCTACCAACCCCTATGTTCTCAAATTGCGCTCCTGCATCTCCAGGATCACTTTGTGTTATATAGTCAAGATGGTTCTCATTTAAAAATACTGGCAAATGACCGTACTGCCTTAAAGGGTCTGTAAATCTAGTTGGCACCCTATCTTGATCATTGTAGTTAATGCGAATATTTCCACCGAACTTAATCTTTTTATTTTTTGATTTACTATCTACTTTAATACGGCCGTTAAGTTTAACAAAATTATCATTTAGAGTGACTCCTTCATCTTCAGTATACCCCAAGGATGCTGTATAGCTTGTAAGCTCTGTACCTCCTCTAACTGAAAAAGAATGGTTTTTAATAATTCCGCCTTCAAAGATTTCATCTTGCCAATTTTTCTCACCGTCGCCAAGTGAAGCAATAAATTCCATAGCCTCTAGTTCAGCATAAGCACTATTATAATTACCGATAACTCTATCAAAATTTGGACTATCAGGTGAAATGGCATCCACCTGCCCCTGAAGACCATTTAAACGATTACGCTCATCTGCTATAGTTGTATTAAAATTATCATTATTGTTGGTAAATCTTACACCTGTAAATGTATCATAAGAGAACTGGGTTTTACCAACGACTCCTTCTTTAAGAGTAACTAAGATAACACCATTTGCACCACGTGAACCGTAAATCGCTACGGAAGATGCGTCTTTTAAAACAGTTATAGACTCTACATTATTATTATCAATAGAACCGAGAATATCAGGGTCTGTTCCCTGAACGATACCATCAATTACGACGAGCGGGGCAGAGTTTCCTGATATTGAACCTGGACCACGTATTGTTATTTTAGGATCTCCACCGGCTTCGGAAGCAACTGTCTGAATTCTTAAACCGGCTACCTTACCCCTAAGGGCATCTTCAACACGGGCTACTGACAAATCTTCAATATCTTTGCTATTTACTTTTGTTAATGAATTAGTAATGTTTTTCTCTTTTTGATCTCCATAACCTACCACAACAACTTCATCTAGAGCATTACTGTCTTCTTGAAGATTTATTACCAGAGTTCTTTGACCTGTTATTACAACTGTTTGTGTTTTATATCCTAAGTAGGAGAATTGTAAAATCTCGTCATTACTCACGTCTATTGTAAATTGACCATCAAAATCTGTTGATTTTCCTCTCGTAGTATTTAATACAATAATATTAACCCCTGGAATTGGCATATTATCAACTGAAGAGATTACAGTACCTTTTAGAGTATAACTTTGTTGCGCCATGGCCCCAAATCCAAACAGAAAACAGAATAAAACAGTAAGTCTTAACTTTAAAATCATAAATGTTAGATTATCATGTTAGCAAAGAAATCTGGAGTGAAATAAAATTGGTCAACCAGATTGGTTGACCAAATATATATAATTTATTGTTAAATCAAACGTTTTCGTAAATAATTCCTGTTAAAATTTTATCATCCGTAACTTGGGCAGGAAAATATGATATTTCTAATTGATAAAATCCTAAGGGATAGCACAAGGTAAAATGCTAAAGATCGCTCCGTGGGATAGCATTTCACAACTCATTTGGTGAAAACGAATATCCTAAGCTTATTTGACTTGAAACAAATAATTATTTATTCCTAAAATAGGACACCTCTCCACCACTCAAGAAATCTTCTCGTACAGGGCTAAACGTGTCTAAAAGTTCACCTTCTTCTAAGCAAACTGCGCTGTGCATTAAATTGGGTTCAATGTAAACACCATCGCCTGCTTCTACTATTTGCTTTACACCATCGATTTCAAATTCAAATTTGCCTGAAACACAATAAGTAGCTTGTGTATGAAAGTGTTGGTGTGGGGAACCCAATGCGCCTTTTTCAAATTTTACCCTTACCATCATGATTTGGCTATCGTAACCCAAGAATTTTCTGGATACGCCTCCACCGAGTTCTTCCCATTCCATATCTTTTGTGATGATGTACTTTTCGCTAAATCGTTTCATGTTATATATGCTTTTATTAATATTTAGTTGAAATAATAAGAACCTGACCAATCATAATTCTTATTATTGATAGTTATCCTATGTCTGACCTCATTTGAAGCATTTTTGTTTGCTGTTATAAATAATTTGGTATTTCCTTCTAAGTTGGTTATCTGTACAGCTGTATACACTTCGGTATCTAAAATTACCTTTAATTCTTTGATATTGCTTTTTGAGTTGACCGCAGATTCCGTTACAGGACTATAACTTCCGTGCGCTTCAATAGCAGATATAAAAAATGTATTTTCAGCGTTTTTACGTCGTAATATTAATGCTGGATCTCTTCGTAAATTAAAATCTGGGTCGTTGGCACCTATTCTCGTGAATAGTAATTCGTCGCTGGTGTTGGTTACGGTTGTTATCGTGTAAAACTTGCCTTTGTTCAACCAAGTTAGTTTACTATTATCAGCTTTTGCGTTTCCTTCTCCCTCTAAAAACAAATGCTGATAACCATTTTTGTTTCCCAAAGGACTTAATATTTTTGGTGTTTGATAGTCGAAGTTGGTCTCTATCACTTGCCCGTGGAAATAATAAGGAAAGTCATACAGGTTTGCAGTATTTGAAGTCACCCTCATAATATCCAACACATAAGGTTTTTCAAAATCGTCATCCTTTAGGACTGCCATAGTGCGAAGCATATTTGTCCCGGGATAAGCATTTGTTTCTTTTGCGCTGGCAACCTGAGCGTTTTCATTTTTAGAAGAAAAATAATGTAATACCGAATGGTGCTGACTTCCTATATCGTATTTCCCGTTGAAATGAGAGGTTTCGTTTTGTATTAGTGTATTGTGCGCAATGCTTTGCTTTGCCCAGCTCTTATTTTCCTTTAAATAATTACCACCTCCCTTTTGTTCAATATTCACGAACCTCGACAAGCCATAATCCTGAAGAATTTCATCACCTCCTTCAAATAAAGAGTATGACAATTTATCGTAGTGACCGTGGCTGGAGCCTTGAGACGCATATTTAAATACAAGTTCAATACCTTCATTTCGCAATATAGCAACGCCACCTTGTTTGCCACCAGGGCCGTCTGAAAGGTTGATGGATGTTTTATGAAATGGTTCTGCCTTTCCATTTTTAATACCAAGCACCACAGCGAGACCGGAATCATCTAATAACACCCGACCTTGTTCTTTGGCAATACTTAACAAGCCAGGGTCTTGACCGCCGAAATAATAAGATATATCAACAGCTGTGACTAAAGCGTTATTATAATATGACATCCCTTTTTGTCCATCATTAAGTGAAAAAAACTTGCCATCGGCATCAGTTAAATTTAATAGGGCATCGATTGATTTGAGTAAAACACCGTCTTTATATTCAAAGATTTTTAATTCAGGTTTAACGTTATGCAATGCTTCAGCAAAAATCAAAAAAGGATACATAGCGTAACGCTGGTAATAGGGGCCTTCGTTATAGTAGCCGTCTGGAGAAAAAGGTTCTTCAATATTTGCCAAAAATCCAGCTATTCCATCTTTATTTAAAAATCCGCCATCATCGTCCTTTGCTTTAGCATCTAATTTTAAATCTTTAATGCCGTACAGGGCGCGGTCAATCAATTCTTGGTCGTCCATAACCAGACCAATCATACCAACAGCTGCATTACCCCAGGTGCTATGGTTATGGACGCGTTGATAAAATTGAGGACTATCCACAGAAATATGGTCTGCGAACGGCCTGAATAAATTAGTTTCGAGTTTATCGCGTTGTGCTTCGGTCAAATAATTATAGATACAATCATAGGCCTGACTCACGTACACCAACCAATTGGAATCGTTGAGGCATTGCCAAAATAATTTACCTCTGGCATAAGACCTCGTTTTGGGATGTAACGGCAAGGTTTTGTACATCGCCTCATACTGCATCAACATATCCTTTACGTATTTGGCATATTTTTCATCGTCAAGAATCTGGTATAAAACTCCCGCTTTTTGCATCACTACCCAATTGCGCTTGTGTCTTACATGGGTGTAGCCACCTGAAAAATCTTTAGGAATTGGGACGTCTATTCCTTTCTTGATTTCAGCATCAATATCCTCCTTGACTTCTTGTAAGGATTTATCAAAAATGGGGATATTGCCTAGTTGCGCTTTTATATTTTTTACGCCTTGAGCGGTAAGGATAAGTTTTGGATGCTCCTGAGATGATACAGTTTCCTTATTATTTTTAGAAGTTGACGATACCTGTTGTTTACAGGAATAGACAATAAAAAAAATTACTCCTAAAGCAAATTTCGATAAAATGGAATTATACAATCTCATCATTAGTGTTTTATTGGTTTTGCTGAACCAAGATGAGCTTCCCTAAACCAAACTTCAGCATAACTACCATTGGCATATTGTTTTTCTATATCGCCACCGTAAACTTCTGATTTTGTGCTTTTGGGATTTGCCTGATTATAATTACCTTGTTTAAAATAAAGCAGTTCATCGGCATAGGCATTTTCTTTTTCAGGGCTAACACTTCGCCTTGATGAATAAGCCACTATTATTCGTTGTGGGATTTCAGATTCTTCAGGAAAATCTGATTTGATTAAGCTTTTGGCAAATGAAAATGTCTCATGATTTTCACTGGAAAATGTTAGATACATAACGCCGTCTAACACGTTTACCTCATAACTAAACTCTTCTCCTAATTTGATGCCGTCTTCTGTTTCATCGGGATATGTATTTGGCCCCGTTCCAAGTACTGAAAAGTTATAGCCCCAGACCGCTGTTGAAAAATCCCATCTACCAGAATTGTCTCCCTGTGTATTAATTTCATAATTCCAGAACACAGAACCTTTTTCATGACCAGGAAATTTCTTATAATAAATTTTTAAAGGTTCATTTTCGTGGCCGTCGGCACTATGAATTTGTCCTATTACCGTGCAATAAGATGAGGGTACGCTCGCATCTCCACTTGTTGAAACATGCTGTACTTTTAATGTAGCCGTGAGCATTCCGCGCTGCTTTGCTGTCCAGTATTTTTTTTGATGCAATTCTGTTCTGGTATTCTGCGAGGGTTTTGAGGTAATGCCGGCATTGGGTGTTTTATAAACTACCCAATTCGTGTTGTGTTGCTTTTCAACGTAAAAAAAACCTTCATTTGTATAATCTATTAAGTCTTCAGATTTAGAGCCGTCGCCACAAAGAATTTTCCATTTGTCCATAAATGGAATAACATCATGCGGCAAAGTGTTTTTTGCATTTTCGATTTTGGTTGTTTCTAAAATTGGTTTAGCATCGGTTTTACATCCAAAAATCAGCAATGACGTCATAATTATGAATAACACTTTTACCATTGCATCAATACATTAATTTCAATTCCAGATTCTGAACTACTTTGATTTCGCCAGAATTTTTTACGATATTATTTTTTGGTTTCTGTCCTTTTTCTCCCCAAAGAACTGCCGTAAACCGAGTTGGATTGTCTCTAAATGTATTGTCTGAAAACGTCGCATTGACGATACCACGATTATTTATTAGGATTCCATCATCATCGTTCTTGCCGCAGTTGGTCACGGTATTACCTATAAAAATGAAATTACCACCAATGGTAGATTCGTCATAACCGCCGCGATAATAATTAATCATATCGTTTGAAACATTATTAAACGTCGAATTTTTTATGATTAAAAACTCAGTGTTGTAATCGCCCTTATTATTGGTTTCTTTATTGAGTTTAATACCGTTGGCGCAATTTTTTATAACTGAATTCGCGACCATAATCGTATCTGAAAATGACCCTTTTGAGACTTCCACCACACTCTTAAAATTTGAAACTTCAGTATTTTTTAGCCAAAGACCATAAGCACTTTTCATGTTCTTGTCCAGAGTCTGAAAAGCCGTTTGTGAGGTATTGCCGATAATTGAAACGTTTTCAAGATGGAGCATTCCATCAGGATTCATTTCAAATGCAACGTCTTTTGAAGAAAAACTCAAAATAGCTTCATCCGTTTTTTTAGCTGAAATTATGGTAATGGTTTTGGTGATAGGTAGCGTTTCTGAAATCTCATAAGTCCCAGCTTTCATTGAAATCACGTCGCCAGAATTAGCGTCAGTCAATGCCTTCAAAAATTCTTTAGAAGTTGAGACCTTCATAGTTTTTGATATATTTTTTTCGGTTTCGCCAATATACCAATCTGCACCGTAATCCTCTCTGTTGAATAACTCAGCATCTTCCGGAACATTAACTATTGCACCAATTTTATTATTCCCGGCAGTTCTTTTGTTACCAAACATATCAGCTTCAATTGTTTCAAAATCAAAACCAGTATAGATTTTATTTGAAGCTACCATTGGCATTTTTAAATACTCTGAAATCGATGTTACCTCCATTTCATAAGTCATCAAGCCTTTTGGTTTTACTTCACTTTTATTATCACTATTTGTATAATTATTTTTGAAAGTAACACCATCTACTTTGTCATAGTTTTTGATTGGAAAATTGAACGGCATTTCATTATATATGATATTATTAGCTACAACTGTTCTCACGGGACGTGCTGAACGGATTTCAGACTTTGGTAGCACATCGCTTTGGCTTACGTTGGACCCTACACTAAAATGAAGAGGGGTTTCACAATCTATAAATGTGTTGTAAGCCATAACGGCATCGGTCACCTGATTGTAACGGTTTTGAGGGGATTTTGGTATGCCGTTCATTACGGCAATAGGCGCTCGAAAGACCTTGCCTTTCAATTTATAGAAATAGTTGTTCGTTATCCAATGCCCTGTGTTTATAACCCTGATTCCGCCAATATTATCTGAATTGTCGTTGCCAATAAAAACATTTCCATCTATTGTGGCATAGTTCCCGTGGCGAAGCACTAAAGAGCCTTCGTTTTCAAAAAATACGTTGTTTTTAAAAGTATTGAAATTGGATTTACTTGAAATAATCTCAACCTCACCATTACAGCGCTCCAATAGATTATTTTCCACATTGGTGTGGGATGGCGTCATGGATGTGCCGCTATCGCCAATTTGCATCGTTTCGCCGTGCGGGCCACCTTTTCTTGGTCTTGGACCAAAGTGATTGTTGATGATTTGATGGTAATTTTTAATATGTTCGTTGCCCTTGAGCATCACCATGACCGTGGGCCCAAAGTTGGATTTCCCTGAAATGTAATTGTTGCTTAACTCATTGTATCGACCCCAGATTTCAATCCAATGGTCTGTAACATCGCGGTCTGGCTGGGTAAAATTCTCAATTACGCAATTAGTTACTTTTGAATGATTTGCGAACAAGGTATCATTGATTTTAAACAGAATGACCTGTTTTGTGGGAGTATGGCCATTTTTAAAATACAGGTCGCGCACCTCAAGATATTCGCCTCCCATTTTTAGATTAGACTTGCCTTCCATGGAAACCTTTCCAGGTGTTTCGGCCTTTAGAACGATTGGATTTTTTTTTGTTCCTTTTCCGAAAAATTCAATTTCAAAATCCCTGTAAATACCGTTTGCTAAAACAATTTCATCACCCGGTTCTGCGTTTTCGATTGCCAACTTTAATTCCGAAGCATTTGAGACCTTTTTGTATATAGTTTTATAGTTCTGCTCACACGAAAAGGTTATCGATACAATGAGCAACAAGAACAGTAATCTCTTCATGAAATACAATTAGTGAGTTACTGTAAGGCTATAATATTTGACCTTTGAAAATGCGCCAGCGGCCGTCGTGTTCAGATAATTACCTGCCTTGAAGTAATTCTCAAAAGGCCACTTGTTTAGGCTGATATCCTCATAGACCAGAGGTGCGCTATCGTTAAGTTGAAGTTCCAACCTGGCATCCGAAGCTGTTATCCTAAAATCAAATTTCTCATAACCGACAAATCCCATGTCGATTTTCTCATCTTCCCATGTGTCGCTTGAAGTACTTAACAGGGCATCACCAGTTGTCGCTTCATTGACCAATGATTTTTTAAACGACCAAATATGACCATCTTCCCAATATATCTTTATTAACGGCGGACCATTATTTGATGAAAAACCATGGATATTCATGTCTTCTTGCGAAATGATACCATGGATTTGCATTACGATGGTTCTGTGAAAATCGCGATTGCTGTTTTGGTTATCTTCCGTAATTTCCACTAAACGTAAGCTACCTATCATTTCGCCACCTTCGGCAAGAGTCCAGTTATCGCGAGAATTGCTTGGATTTATTAATTCGCGAAGCTCTGTTCTTGAGTAAGAGCTATTAGTGGTGGAAATCCCTGGTGAAGTATAAAATTCTATAGAAGTGTCAGTAGTATCATCATACATGTATTGCCTAATTGTCCAATCATTACGATAACCACCATTGATTAATTGACTTGGTTGGTATTCGTCGGGACTACCATTGTTGTCCTCATCAACGGGCAGGGTTACTTTCCAATTAGAAAAATCAATATCGGCATAAATTTCGGAGGAATTGTTGTCATCGTCTGTTGGGTCAATAACGGCGGTATCATTGTCCATGGGCTCGTTATCGCTATCTTCAGAGCAGCTAAAAATAAGTGCTAAAACTAAAACATAACTCAGTAAAAATTTCAATTTCATAATCTGTAAAATAAATTGGTTGACCAATTTGGTTGACCAAATATAGTGATAATATAACTGAATTTACAAATCAAGCTATTTATCAGCTACTGTTCTTGTTAGTAAACAAAATGGTGATGACTTGTTAAAATGACCAACTTAAAATAATAATTTTTTTAGCCGTCATGAACTATGATTAATTATAACCACACAAATCTCAGGTGCATTTTATAATTGGACACTATTAGCATATATGAGATGTTATTCTCAAATCTGTGAAAATCAGACAATTTTTTAGTTCGCCAGGGTTTGCATATACATATATTTCGAAGAGGTTTTCGGGATATAAAAGATAAATACTGAGAGGAAAAAATTCAATTAAATATTTGAACTTACTTTTTTTTAAAAAAACTATCGCAAATTAAACCTTAAATAATTCTATGAGTCTAATTTAATAATGTGCATATAATTATATCTATATCGCCAGTTTTATTAATTAAAATCGCAGAACCATATCAATTTAACCACACATAAATTCAATGAAACACTTAATTATTTTAACCTTAATCTTCACATCTTTTTCTTTATACGCAAAAACTGAAGATAAAAAATATCAGAAAAGATACCACCGTAGTTGAAGATAGCAAAGTCATTTACAAAGTTTACCAAGACCAAAATTACTTGTATTTAAATATCAGTACTATAGATAAAAAACCGTCAATTCAATAATTAGAAGTGGTTTAACAGTTTTTTTTGATGTTAAAGGAAAAGAAAAAGAGAATGTCTATATAAAATATCCAAATACTATTGAGCAATCACCAAGAAGGCAACGAGGAAGAAGTAATGACAATGAGCCAACTACTAAAATAGCATTAGATTCTATAATTAAAACATTACCAGGCGAAGCCGAATATGGGTTTTATAATGAGAAAGTAGAATTTCACAAAGACCTAAATACACAAGATATTGCTTTAGGATTTAGCAATACTGGTGAGATAATGGAATATGACATAAAAATACCAAAAGATAAAATTTTAAAGGATAATAAAACTGACTTATCAAAATTATCTATTGGTATAAAGACTAATGAACCAGAGCGGCAAAATAACCAACAACCAGATGAGTCAATGAAATCGAGAGGCGGAAACAGATCTGGAGGTGGTGGCCATGGAGGCGGAATGTTTGGCGGAAGAGGTGGTGGAAACAGAGGCGGTGGGCAATCTAGCGGAAATAATAGACCCCAAAGACCAACACAAGATAGAGCAAACAAAGTATACATAGATTTCTGGTTTGAGGCACAATTAAATGCTGAATAACATATTAACTATAACAACAAATCTTATGAAAAATATCTTTTTACAACTTGTATGTGTTTCATTTTTATTGGCAGCCTGTAACAGTAGCGACGATAACTCTTCTGATGACACATCTGATGACTCGCCGACAGATGCAATTGCGACACCTCTTTCTGCCTTTGATGAATTTAACTCAGAAGCAGTAACTATTTCATTTAATGGTGACGAGATTACCCTGGAATCCAACGGCCTTCCTAATCATACTTCGCCCTATTGGCAAGAAACAAATCCCTTATATATAGATAAGGTAGCTAATAATGTTGATGCGCAAACACCTGGGCGTATAAGCGAACGTAGTTATACTTTAACAGTACGAAGTGCACCAGAATTGGCTGCATCAGGAACAACTACAGGTTTGGGGGCTATTGGTATTGCAGTAACGGGTGTGCCAATTTTTAATGATTTAGAGGGACCTAATAATTCTATAGGCGAAACTATTTTAGAAACTTTTGATTATGCTGGTGCGCATAACGGACCTTCAGGATATCACTATCATATTGAGTCTTATGGTTTGCCAGAAAATACGGTATTATCTTTTGATGACGAGAAATTGGTCGGTATTATGTCTGACGGATTTTTGCTCTATGGAAGAAGAGAAGCCGATGGTTCTTATCCTTCTGATTTAGATGCATCCGGTGGACATTTTGGGACAACACCACATAGTAATGGTGTAGAAGTGTATCATTACCATGTTATCAATGAATATTATTTTGGTAACATTGTGGCCCTTTTTGCAGGGCAATTACAAGGAACACCAAATGCTATTTTTTAATGAACTTATCGCTTAGCCATATCATAAAGAAGCAATTTATTCTAATATTGGTCTTCTGTAGTCTTGTAATTACTGGATGCGATCAAAAAAATGAGGCGAAAAAGGAAAAGGCATTAGAGATGTCTTCTTCAGAATATGAGCACCATGAAATTCCAAATACAAGTTTGGATAAATCGCTTTTAAAATATGACAAATATTGCTCAATGTATTTACTAGACAATACGCCTTTTTCTGGGTATATGGTCTCTTATTACCAAGACAGTATAGTAAAAGAAAAAATTGGCTTATATAATGGAAAAAAACAAAACGAAGCTACCTATTGGTATCCAGATGGTACGTTGAAGCGCATTTCAAATTATCACGAAGGCAAACTTCACGGCATAAAAAAAATGTGGTCTAACGAATTTGAATATACCTTGATTGCCCACTTTAATTTTGATAATGGAAAAGCACACGGCGAACAGAAACAATGGTATAATACGGGAGAGCTTTATAAGAAGTTAAATTTGAATATGGGTAAAGAAGAGGGCATTCAACAAGCATTTAGAAAAAACGGAGACCTCTACGCTAATTATGAAGCTAAAAACGG
The DNA here is from genome assembly GCA_039025415.1 of Bacteroidota bacterium. GTDB lineage: Bacteria > Bacteroidota > Bacteroidia > Flavobacteriales > Flavobacteriaceae > Psychroserpens. The sequence continues at coordinate 17,812 of JBCCOJ010000045.1, forward strand.
TAGAATATTTGGATTAAAAAAAGCTGCTTTGTGTTATGGATTAGAAGATGAAACCATTAAAAAATGAAAAATAACAGCTTGGTATTATTAATTTTTTGTTTTGTAGCATGCAAACAAGCCAAACAAAACGAAAGTAGAGTTGCAACATTGCCA